>DASXSW010000670.1:0-13215 GCA_036505755.1 Binatia bacterium
TTGGCAGAAAGCAAATACGTCGAAAACATAATATCCGGGTCAGGAGGCCGGGAGACACTTCCATACATGAGCTCGTAGTCGCCTTTCTGTCGGAGCGATTCTACGGTCGCCCGGTCCAGCATGTTGAGCTTTACCCTGATACCCACTTGACGGAGTTGCTCTTGAACCATGGGCGCGTAGTGTTTCCACGGCTCCTGGGGATGGTAGAGCAGGCTTGTGTCAAAACCATTCGCGTATCCTGCTTCAGCCAAGAGTTTCTTTGCCCTGTCGACATTGTATTCGTAAGTCTTGACGCTTGGCTTATGAGCAAAAAATCTGGGATTAAGGAAATTGGCTGCCTTCGGGGCCGCTCCGCCGTAGGCTGCTGCAATGAGATCATCTTTGTTGATTGCCAGATGAATCGCCTGACGCACACGAATGTCGTCAAATGGTTTGCGGCAATTATTTATCGACAGGAAAGTGACGTTCAGCTCCGGTTCGACGTCCAGGCTGATTTTTTTCTCTCTTACCTCGCGACTTTTTTTAAGAGAGTCCAACGGGTCGAGGCTCTGAAATACCACCAGATCGAGGTCGCCCTTCTCTAGCGCCAATTGAGCCACAGCTTCGTCGTTGATAACCAGGAAAGTGGCTTTCTGCAGCTTCGGCGGAGCAAGAAAATAGTTTTTGTTGGCAACCAAGATCGTCTTGGAGCCGGGATCCCAGCGCTCGAAAACAAATGGACCCGTGCCGATGGGACTGGAATTATACTTGCCGCCAAGCGATTCGATCGCCTTCTGGCTCACGATATAGCCGGGCCGGTAATATAGCACCTTGCGTATGAACGACATGTCCGGCGATTTCATGTGAATCTTCACCGCATGGTCATTCACGACTTCCACTTCGCGCACGTTGCTAAAATCAGTTCGATACCGGCTCTTGGACCGATTATCGATGATTCGATCGAAGCTATACTTCACGTCTCTTGCCGTGAATTTTCCGTACCCTTTGTGCCACTGAACGTTATCGCGAAGTTGAAAGTTATACGTCAGACCATCGGGAGAAACACTCCAACTTCTCGCCAAATCAGGCTCAGGCTCCATCGTTTTGAGATTGTATTTAAGAAGGCCGTTGTAAATGTTCACGGCAATCGTGTAGTCGTTTGAGTTCGTGATGAGAGCAGGATCCATGAAGGAAAAATCAACTTCGTTGCGTACCGTGATTTCCTGAGTCGAACCAAGCGGAACCTGAATCAACAAACAAGCCGCAACCAGCATTGATATCGCAAACGATCTATTCGCCATTGCTAGTTCTCCTTCATAATCAAGACGCGTGACAGCAAAACCACGCAGATGCGCGTTGCTTAAGACTTCTTCAAGAAAATTATGTGACTCTACGGGAATCCCCACGGATCCCGCCGGATCAGATCAACCCGAGGTTCCTTCCCGTTAACTGACACTCAGGAGTCTAGGACCAAATAGCTTTACCGAATTATCCCAGAGTATCTTGCGCCTCGCATCCTCTGGGATCGGCTGTGCATCCAGGTCCAGGAGCGCTTTAATCGGTTCCGGCGCGTCTGCGTGCGGGTAGTCCGTGTTCCAGACGATATTTTCGCCCTTCAGATAATCCACCACATGCGGAAGCGACTCCTCATCGCTATCACAGGCGATAAAGCATTGACGTTTGAAATATTCGCTCGGCAGCATGGACAGATGCTCGGGTTTGCCCATGACGCTGTTGCGTCCGTGCGAGTGCTGGTTCATGCGCCACAGCCAAAAGGGCAGCCAAGCCGCGTTGGATTCGAGCACGCCGAGCCTGAGCGTTGGGAAACGCTCCAGGATACCGGTGAAAATGAAATGGCCCATGGTGTTCATGTTGTCACACGGAAAACCCAGAGCATGGTCCAATCCCCGCAGCGCGAGCTGGAGCGGATTGCGTCGATTACCCTCCAGCTTTCTGAAAGGCTGAAAGCGATATTCGCGATACTCTCCGTGGGCGCTGATCGGAAAATCCAATTCACAAGCAAGCTCCCATAGGCGATCATTCTCGGGATCGTGCAACCATTTGCCATCCGGCAGCAGCGGGTTGCGCACGGATACCGCGCCGAGTTCCTGGACCGCCCTGCGTGCCTCTTTGACCATTTCTCCGATATCGGAGCCGGGCAGGATGGCGACGAATTTCAAACGCTTGGGATCAACACTGCAGTAGTCGTGAGCCCAGTTGTTGTAGGCTCGGCACATCGCTGCGCCGAGATCGAGATCCTTGAGCGCAACTCGGTATGCGAAGTTGCCGTTGTTGCCAGTCGGAAGAATCACCTGAATGTCCCACCCTAATCGGTCCATGTCCTTGAGGCGAATCTCGGGCGACCACCATTGGCGGAAAGCCTCCCCATACTTCTCCTCCATCGCTCTATTCGCACTCTCAGCCGGGCCCTGCTGGAGCTCCCCCTTCTTAATGATTTTCCCGTCGGGCTCGTAGACCATGCGATTACCGTCCATGAAAGCTACCTTGGGAACCCGGTCGCGATATTTGGGTTCCACGTAGCGCTCCCATAAGTACTGCGGCTCATGCATATGAGCGTCGGCGTCTATAACCTTCATTCCCTTCCACATATATTTATTTTCTCCCTTCGCTTACTTCGCTTGTCGATCTCGTAAAAAATAAAAAGTAGACCAGCGATCAGTTGCCAAAACCATTTCGGTCATTACATATTGTATACAATCCTGTCAACACCGAGAGACGCTGCGTCGGCACCAACTGTACAAAACTCGGGTCATGGCATGACAACGGTGAGGAAAACCGTCGACGCCGAACAGAACGTTTCGACATCATAGCTTCACTCAGGTCAGCCCCCAGCACTTCACGTCATTCGTCACAAGAATAAGGCCGAGATTTCCTCGGCGGCGCGCAGGCCGCTTGCGATCGCCCCGTTCATGTAACCTTGCCATTTTACGCTCGTGTGCTCGCCGGCAAAAAAGATCCGGCCGGACGGCATTTTGAGCAAGCGCCGCGCCGAGGGCGCAAAGGAGCGACCGAAGACCGCATAAGCGCCGCGCGCCCATGGATCGTCCTCCCAGCTGACGCTATGAAAAGCCACGAGTCGCGCTCGACCGATACCGAAAAAGCGCAGGCGGGCGACTAGGAGAGTGGCGCCGCCGGCTTTCAAAAGGCTCCGGGTTGCCGCGCTCGCGCCGCCGCCGGCAAGCACCGCGAGCATGCCTTTTCGCCCGCGCTCGTTTTCGCTGGTGTCCCATACTGCGCCGACCTCGAGATCGGTGGCGCACGCGCGGGGCTTCCCGGGCCGGCGCCATGAAGTGTGATCGAACTGAAGCAGCGTTTTGGTCGCTGGCCCATACTTCAATCGAGCGAAAGCGTCGCGCTGGGCTTCGGGCAAGTCGGGCACGAATTCGATTTCCGCTGCGAGCGGCGCGGGCGCCGTGACGAGAGCGCAGGTGGCGGATAATTCCGATCTTCGCCGGTCGTTCTCGACCGTGACCCGGACTCCCATTTTCGTCTGTGCAATTCGGCGGACGACGTGGCGCAGCCGTACCGGGCTGCGCAGGGCACGTGCCATGCGCTCTGGCAGCCGATCATTGCCACCTTGAAGTCGGTAGAGCGTATTGCCGGCCGGGTTGCCGCCGGTGGCGAACTGGTCCGCGTAGACAAGCAAGGAGAGATCGTCGGGATCGGCGAGAAAAAAGTTGCGCATCGTCATTGCGGTTGCGCGCACCTCCGACGTTGCCTTCGTCTCATTCAACCAGTCGTGGACTGAGCGCGCGGCGATGGTCTGTGCGATCGGGCCGTCCCATTCTTGCTCGTTGATTTTGTAGGCTCGAACCAGCGGCGCGATTGCCCTCGCCGTGGCTTGCCAACCGCTCCGGGCCGAACGCATACGGCGCCGTCCGTTTTGACCGAGCCGGTAATGGGTAAAGCCGCTGCGAAGAATGCGATGCTCTGAAAGACCAAGCTCGCGCGCCAGATTCCGGATCTCGTTCTGATCAGCATCGATCAACTCGCCGCCGGCTTCGCCATGCATGTCACCGAAGCCATCGCGGCGCGTCCATACGCGGCCGCCGATCCGCTCGCGCGCTTCAAAGACCGCCACGACGCCACCGCGCCGCTGTAGGATGCGGGCGGCGGCAAGACCCGCAAGGCCGGCGCCGACGATGATAATGGAAGGACTTGCCATGGCTCCTGTGCGACGGCCGACGCCGTCAGGCTTGTATTCAATATAACACCCCCGGATGCTGGAAATATGGCGCTTGGTAAAAGTATCCCGCAAGATCAGCAAATCGAGCCCTCCGGAACCGGCACAGCTTTTGACCGCATGCTGAAGCGGCCGACGGTGAAGAAAACAGTCGACGCCGAGCAGAACCTTTCGACATCATAGCTTCACTCAGGTCAGATTTGGCTAACCCGATAGAGTAGCGAAGTAGGCCACACGCGGTTTAACATCTTCGGTCTACTGTCACAGTTTCGTTACAACCGTCCGAAAAACCCGAACAAAATCTCCCAATCGAGTCGATTTGATCTTTTCGTGCCGTCCGCAGCACACGCACTCAGTGATCTCCAATGCTTTGTCAGAGTTTTCCCGGCACGCCTATTAGCAAATAAGGCTTTAGATGCGCCACGAAGCGCTTTTCTGAGGTGAGATTGTTGTGAACTGAATTGCGCGAGAGGATTCAGAAAAGATTAGACAGCAAGAAACGAGAGAATCGAAATCGTTGAGGTTTGAATCTGCGCCGTGCCGACGCGATTGGGTTCGAGAGAGATCATTTAAAGGCCGTTTGTCCTAGTTTGCCATACGGCTCTGCACCCCGCTGTATCCAAACTCTTTGAAAATAAAGCGTCGGCGCGTCGGTACCGTTCTTGCGAAACATTGAGTTAGGGTCCTTATCCGAATGCGCATCTCTCGCCGAAACGAAAGGAGACGATCATGGTGAACCAAAAAAATAGCGTTGGCGAAATTCAGCAAGCCATCAAGCAAGGCGCGATAACTCGCGAATATAAAGCCGATATGGAGCATGTTGTCCAAGCGCTGAACAGTTTACGTTCCACCGAGATTATGAGCTACCTGCAATACATGCAGCACCAGTACATGGCGGTGTCTCTGCTGTCGCCGGGCATGAAGACCGAGTTCCAGGCGCATGCTACCCAAGAACTCGATCATGCCAACCGCCTCGCGGATCGAGTGCAGCAATTGGGAGGAGTTCCTATCTACGACCCGAAGGAAATTTCTTCCAAGGCAGCCAACGTCGGCGTCGCTCCCGAGCAGGGCACTACTTTGGCAGAAATGGTTACGGAAGATTTAATGCTGGAAAGGCAGCAAATAGAAGTTTACACCGCTCTGATTCGCGAGATCGGCGACCAGGATTTGGTAACGCGGCAAGTCTTATTGAGCATCCTCGTAGAAACGGAAAAGCACGCCAGCGAATTGGCAGATTATCTCAAGAGGTCTTCGAACCAATAAGATCCAGCTGATGTTCCATCCACTTTAAGGTATGGCCGGCGCTGGAGTGCTGCCCGTTCGCCGCAGCATTGGTGTGCAAGTGCGCGCTCCGGCGCCGCCCCCGAGATGCCATCTCGATCCTCCTTCACTATCACAGCTGTGCCTAGGCGACCCATAATACGGCGCCCCTATGGCACGCCGAGCGCAGAAGCTTCTGTCTTGTAATGGCAGGAATTCTACGGACCTGTAGGTCAAGACGATCGATGGTCGGCTGGATCCGAGCCGCGTGAGCCGGAGTGGATCGGGAGTGGAACGTCGGCTACAACGGATAGAAGGTAATGTAAAAGAACATCGCGTCACCTCTTGAGATGGAGAATGTCAAATATCAGGCGACCCCGTTAGTCATCCCAAATCTCAACCCTGCTAGGCTCTGACCGATTGGCACCCCTGATAGTAAACGCTTGGATCAAAATTCCAATGCATGGATCGCCAAACCTTCGGCGACCGAGGTAAACTCCTGGCCGGCGCGGATTGGGGTTTCCTTGCCGAATTTATGCTCGAAAAGCCTTCGGATCATCGGGACGAAGGACGAGCCGCCGGTCATGAAGATCGCGTCCACGTCTTGCGGCGCGACCTGGCAGTTCGTTAGCAGTCGATCGACGCACTGGCTGATCTGCGAAACTTCCGGATCGATCCACTCTTCAAACTGGGATCGCGAAACCGTCTTATCGATTGCCACAGCTGCTTCGTGGAAGCTGAACTGGGTTTGAGTTTCATCTGACAGCGCGCACTTTGTTCGCTCGATTGATTGATATAACCGATAACCAAGGTCGTGGTCGACGAGATCGATGAGCGCGTCAATCTTTTGCGTTTCGAGCGCTTGGAAACGAATCTGGCGCAGAAGCTCCATGTTTTTCTTTGTCTTTAGAAAAGACAGATAGTGCCAGCGTTCGAGATGTTCGTAGAGCCAGTTCGGGACGGGCAAAACCTTGCCGAATTGGCTCTTGTATTTGGAGCCGAGACCTAGCATCGGCGCGACCAGGTTGCGCACCATCTTACTGTCGAAGGTGTCGCCAGCCATCCCGACGCCGTCGGTGCCGATGACCGAGCTTTGCGCTTTTCCTGCGCTGGACGATTTTGCTTCCAGGTGGACCAAAGAGAAATCACTCGTCCCACCACCGAAATCGGCAATGAGCACGAGCTCTTCGTGATCGAGCCGCTGCTGGTACTTATAGGCCGCGGCGATGGGCTCCGGCAAAAAGCGCACGTTCGTGAAACCGGCGTGCCCGAAGGCAGCGCACAGTCTGTTTACCGCGAACTCATCGTCAGCTTCGTCTTTTGCACCGCTAAAATGTACCGGTCGCCCGACGACCAAAGTGGAACTCAGGTCACCAAACTGCTCTTCGGCGGATTTTCGGAGATGACGGAGCAAGATACCGATTAGATCTTCGAGTTCGTAAATCTCGCCGAGGATTTGCGTCTGAGTGAATAGCCTGCTCGCGAGGTAGGACTTCATCGACTGAATTAACCGACCCGGCGTCTTTGCGTTTAGATAACTTTGGACCGCATCGGGCCCGGCGACTACACGGAGCTTGCCGGTCCGAGCGCCGTCATCCTCTTCGAAATAAATAATCGAGCGAAACGTGGCACCACCCTTGAATTGCGCCAATCGCACAGGTTCCTCCGGCTTCGCGATGGCCAGAGCGCTGTTAGTTGTGCCAAAGTCGAGTCCGATTGCTTTCCTAAATGCGGTTTTCTCCATGCGAGCCGTCGCTCACCAAACGGAAATTCGCAGTTTAACACTGGGGAAAGAATTTCTTAAGCGAAGGAGTAGAAAGGATTTGAGTCCCCTTTTCTTTTCCCCGTTGACGATATGAATATGACATACAGTTGGGATAAGTGACTTCGGAAGATAAACCGCTTGTCTGGTTGGAAAGGGAAATTAAGATCGCAAATGCACGGTCTTTGGTTCGAAGACACGAGCACGTCCGCGAACACGGGGTTAACGGTTTGAACGGAGCGCAGCGATTGAACGGCTTGAACGTTTTGAACTATAGCAATTAGGCCCGGTGACGTCGCCGGCCGAAAAACAAAATAATGGTCAATAAGTTCGACACGATCGTATGCGGTCTCGGCGCTATGGGAAGCGCCGCGGTTTACCAACTGGCGAAACGGGACAATAAAGTGCTTGGCCTCGATCGGTTTTCCCCGCCGCATGATAACGGCTCATCTCACGGCGAGAGTCGGATCATCCGCCAAGCGATTGGAGAAGGGGAGGAGTATATACCGTTGGTGTTGCGCGCCTATGAATTGTGGGGCGAGATCGAAAAAGCAACCGGTAGGGAACTCCTGACGATCACGGGCGGCCTCACCCTGGAGAGTCAAAACAGCGAGGCCGTTATGCACGGCCGGCGTGATTTTTTAGACCAAGCCATCCGCTGTGCCAAGAAGTTCGATATCCATCATGAAATCCTCGAAACCGCAGACATAAGAAAACACTACCCGCAGTTCGCCGTAACCGATGAGCGCGCTTACTTCGAATATGAAACGGGATTTCTAAGGCCGGAACTTTGTATCGAGTCCCAACTGCATCTCGCGCGCAAGCACGGTGCAGTTGTTCGAACTCATGAGACCATTGTCTCAGTCGAAAGCCGCGCGGATTCCGGAGTGATGGTCAAGACCAGCCGCGGCGCCTACTCCGCCGAGAAGCTCATCATCACCGCAGGACCCTGGATCGCCGGTTTTTTGCCGCCGGCATACGCGCATTTGTTCAAGGTGTACCGCCAAGTCATGTACTGGTTCGACATCAGGGAAGATTGGCGCTCGAGGTTTGCGCCGCCTGGCTTTCCGATTTTCATTTGGATCTTTGCGAAGGGCGGCGAGTTTGGTTTCTATGGGTTTCCGACGCTCGACGGCAAAACGATCAAGATCGCGACCGAGCAATTTACGGCGATCACCAATCCAGATCACGTCCAGCGGCCGGTCAGCACGGAAGAAGAGCAATCCATGTACAAAGATTATGTCCAAGGCCGTCTGCCCGGAATTTCCGATCGATGCGGAGCCGCAGCAAGTTGCCTGTATACGACGACCCCCGATTCGAACTTCGTCATCGACGTTCACCCGGATAACGATCGCATCATCATTGCGTCACCGTGTTCAGGCCATGGATTCAAACACTCGGCGGCGATCGGGGAGGCGCTTGCGGAGCAAGTCATGGACGGCAAAAGCAAGATCGATATCAGCAGTTTTAGCCTGAAGAGATTTAACGATCTGATTCGATAAAGTCCGATTCCTTTCTTGATATCGTAAAAAATCACCGGCTCGATCGAATTCGGGGGAAAGATCGATAGACCGATTGTCAAAGGTAAAGACCCTCTCAGCCACTCGCGGCCCTCTGCGGAGGACAGCTGATACCACTGAATACTCATGCTTGACCCTTTAGTTTCTGGAGTTTTCCATATAATTTCTTCAATTGGGTTCCTCGTATGGCGTCTCAGCTTGGTTTGAGCGCAGTCGAAGCGATCCAGTACCGCAGTTTGGATCGGCAGATGTGAGTGACAGATAATCCAACAAGAGCGGGCTCTCTCATGCGGTTTCGTTCTTGTGGGACCGAAACGAAAAAAACCTGCTATCCGCCGGAGATTCCGCAGTGACGAATAGCTAAGGCGAAGGCAGTGTACTTTAAGAGGAAAGGGGCGAAACATGACTCAACGGGACCCCGGCCGCTTAATGCAGATCGGGATGGCTTTCTGGCCCGCCAAGACATTACTGTCAGCCGTCGAGCTGGGCGTCTTCACCGCTTTGAGTGACAAGGCGCTGACGGCGCGCGAGCTTCAGCGCGAGCTAGGCCTTCATCCGCGCGGCGTCACCGACTTGCTCGATACGCTCGTCGCTCTGGATGTGCTGGCGCGAGATGGCGAGAGCGAGACGGCGCGATACCGCAATACCGACGACGCCGCTCACTTTCTCGACCGTAACAGCAGCGCGTACATCGGCGGTTTCCTCGAGATGGCGAATACGCGTCTTTACCGTTTCTGGGGAGGCCTCACCGAAGCGCTCAAGACCGGCCAACCGCAGAACGAGATGAAGCACGGCGGCGCAGGAATGTTCGAAGAGCTTTACCGTGATCCACAGCGACTCGAGCAATTCATGCGCGCGATGGCCGGCATCTCGCTTGCGAACTTCGAGACCTTCGCGGAGAAGTTCGACTTCGCGCCGTACAAAACCATGTGCGACGTCGGCGGCGCAACCGGCCAGCTATCGGTTTTCGTGGCCCGCCGCCACCCGCACATAACATGCACGACGTGCGATCTTTCAGCGGTGGTGCCCATCGCGCGCAAGACCATCGAGGCGCACGGACTTGGAGATCGGATCACCGCGGCGTCAGTGGATTTCTTCCGCGAACCCCTGCCCAAGGCGGACGTAATCACCATGGGCATGATTCTGCACGACTGGAATCTGGAGAAGAAAATGCAACTCATTCAGGCCGCGTACGACGCCCTACCGAGTGGCGGCGCCTTTGCGGCTATCGAGAACCTGATCGATGACGAGCGACGGAGCAATGCTTTTGGCCTCATGATGTCGCTCAATATGCTTATCGAGTTTGGCGACGCGTTTGACTTCACGGGTCGAGACTTCGACGGATGGTGTCGGAAGATAGGTTTTCGTCGGACCGAGGTGATCCCACTACGCGGCCCCGCGAGTGCAGCAGTCGCGTACAAGTGAGCAAGAGACTTTGTAGTGTTCGCCCGGCCTCCGAACTCTGCGAAACACAGGAGTCCGGGTCGGCGATCCCCGGGCGAGCTGGGGCGGCTTGTTGTTTCAAGAGCGTCTGCCCTCGGCGGATAACAGATAATCCGTGAAGAGGGCCGCGGCAGGTGTTCGTGAATGACATTTCCATGGAGGAGAGATTCGACGAAGTGGTGGGCGTGTACAAAAGAGTCTTCGCGCTACCCTGAGCCTGGGTAAACTTTTTAAGATGCGAAGGAAGATTTGCCTTGAAAGCGCTCATCGCTGTATTGCCCGGCGACTCCGGTGGGTCTGAGGTCACCGCGCAAGCAGCCCGGGTTCTGGAAATAACCGCCGAAGCCTTCGGTCACGAGCTACAAATCGAAACAGGTTTGTATGGAGCTTTGGCGATTGATTCTTGTGGCGATCCGCTGCCTGCAGAAACCCTGGATTTAGCGCACCGTGCTGACGCCCTTTTATTGGGTGGTGGCGCCTCGGGACCGCGATGGCAAGATCCTCGTTTACGCGTACATCCTGCTCAAGCGCTTCTCAAGCTCCGTCAGGAGCTAAAACTTTACGCGAACCTGCGCCCAGTTCACATTTATCCCGAAATACTTGACCTTTCTTCTCTTAAGCCTGCCGCCGTCCAAGGTGTTGATCTGCTCCTAATACGTGAGGTGGCAAGCGGAGTTTATTTTGGCCGCCCCCGTAAGTTGTGGCAAACGCGCGGGGGCCGAAAGGCCGTCGATACCACGGTCTATACTGAACAGGAGATCAAACGCGTGATACGGCGCGCGTTTGATCTCGCTCGTAACCGACGTGGTCATCTTACGTCAGTCGATAAAGCTAATGTGCTTGCCACTTCAAAGCTTTGGCGCGAAATCGCCAATGAGCTGGCTGTCAAATATCCCGATGTTCAACTTGAGCATATGCTTGTTGATAACTGTGCAGTTGGCCTTATGAGTGAGCCGCGCCAGTTCGACGTCATCGTGGCGGAGAATTTGTTCGGCTATATTCTGCAGGACGTGGCGGGCGCGCTAACTGGTTCACATGGCCTTCTCCCGGGCGGTACTCTGGGTCCGCTACGAAAAGCAACCGGCCTACCTGTAGGACTCTACGAGCCCACCCGCGGCACGGCGCCTGCGGCAAGGCCGGAAATGGGTAATCCCATAGGAGCCATCCTCAGCGCGGCCATGTTGTTGCGTTACTCATTAGGGTTGGACAAAGAGGCTAGAGTTATTGAGGATGCAGTAGCTGGCGCGTTGCGGTCCGGGCGCCGGACTGCTGATTTGGCGCAGGGTGAGGCTGCCGTGATGAGCACGGCGGAAATGGGGGACGCTGTTGTTGAGCAAATCGTAATCCTAAGCCCGTCACGATACGGTAAAAAGTAAGCGATGAAAAAGGCGGCTCTGATTTAGCTCTTGGGTCGAAACATCTCGGGTGCCGAGGCGGACCGGCTTGGGCTGGTTTCAATGGCCGGCCAGAGAAAAGGAGTTTTAAGTTTCCTATTCGTTTCAAGGAGGGGCTTTGAAAACCAAATCAGTCGCGAAGTCGTTGCTTCGGACCGCGCTTTCGACAGGATTGATGTTGGCGGGTGCCTCCGCCACGTCTTCCTGGGCGCAAAACGTAAAGATCACACCGCTGGGTTCGCACGCCGGCGAACTGTGCGAACGCGATCGCGCCATGATCTTCGAGGATCCGACCGGCGTGCGTCTCCTTTATGATGTCGGCCAGTCCACGATGGGAGTCGACGATCCTCGGCTGGGCGACATACACGCCGTGCTGCTGTCGCACGCTCATGGTGATCACATTGGAGACCAGAAGATGAAGGCGCTCGGAGCCGGCTCGTGCGAAAAGGTCGATCTCGTCCCAGCCGGCGCGCATTCCGTAACGGCCGAGATCGCAGCAGCCAAGAACGCAGCCATCGTGATGGTCGTGGATTTGTCGGTGTTCATCGGAAAAAAAGTCGAGGGACTAACCGGCAAGCCGACACCGGCATGCTCGCAGGCGGGCGGCGCAACCACGGTACCCGTCGCGGCCCCATGCCGATCGAACGTACACTTGGGCGGTACGCACGTGCTCAAGGCGGCCGGCGCGGCTCAGGGCGTGGAGATCACCATTGTGTACGCGGCTCATGCCAACAGCCTGCCGCTTAGCCTGCTTGGCGAGGCCGAACGAACAAGTGTCGCTGCGAACGGCGTGAGCGTCGAGCCCGGTTCCCCTACCGGTTTTGTCATCAAGTTTACCAATGGACTCATGGCTTACCTGTCGGGGGATACCGGCATCCACACGGAGATGAAAACGATCGTGAACGAATTCCACAAGGCGAATCTCACAGTGCTCAATCTGGGCCCGAACGCGATGACCGCGCCTTCGGCGGCGCACGCGGTGAACGAACTCATCAGGCCAACGGCCGTCATCGCAACGCATGTGAACGAGGCAGCAACCTCAGCAGGAAAGGTGAACCCGAACTCGCGCACCGCCGCGTTCATCAAGCTGAGCAAGCGCCCCGTGCACCTTGCCATAAGCGGCAGGACGATGGAGTTCGACGGCAGCGCGAAATGCATAGCGGGGTGTAATTAGTCACATGGCTCACCCGAGTTGGGCAACGTTTTTGAACGTTCGGAAGCGCTTATTCTGCCTCTCGCCTGTTGCCTCAAGCCTCGTGCCTATTTGGTTGAACGACTTGAAGTCTTAAACGAGTCCCAAGTTACTTGGGCTACCGAAGTCGATGGCAACTCTTGGCGGATTAGAATCAATAACTTTCCCAACGAGCTCATGCACGGCCTGATGATCGGCAACGGACCAGCGATGCTTAGTAAGAATATGGAGCTTTAACTCTGACAAGTCTCAAAAGGAAAGACCACCCTCTATTTATTTCACACGCGTCAGCCCTTGGCCGGCTCCTCATGCACCCTGCGCAGGAGCGGCCGCCGGCGAGATCATGAACTTGATCATCGCCCGTGCAGCGTCCCGCTCCTTTGAAACCGTCAGCAGACCGACGCTGTTTGGACAAGGTATGTTCACGGATCCGGGCACGGGCCCGACAAAATCGGTCCCCG
>DASXSW010000671.1:0-5990 GCA_036505755.1 Binatia bacterium
TGTAACTTCCCAAATACTCCGATCCTGTCGGCCGATTGACTGCGAAAAGGCTTCGCAGAGGTGGCACTCTGGGTCTACCCAAGACAGGATCGTTGTTTATGGGGCTTATACGGAAGCCGTTTTCAGAGGCCGGAGCGGTAAAATACCCACGTTGGCGATTCCGAGATCTTCGGAATCGCGTGCTGAAAACGCCGGCCGTGCTTCGAGTGCCTAAGCACGAGGCATCTGGAAGCGCCTGCTCGGGAGCGTTATGGACACGCATGACCTAATTCGACCGATTGAAAGACTCTACTCGCTACTCGTCCAGCTCCGGGTAGTAGCGAAAAATGCCTTCTTGATTGAAAGGTATCCGCCGCTCGGAGCTGAGATAAGAGGAGAGTCGAGGTCTGGCGGAGACGCTATCGTGCAGTGCTACCAGGCGTCGATACTTGGGTTCGAGTCGCGCTATCGCGCGTGGAAACGCGTAGCGCAGGCCGGCAATCATCTGAAACATCGAGAGATCGACGTAGGAAACTTTTTTGCCCAAAAGACATTCCGTTCCTGTGGGATTACGCTTCAATATTCGCTCAAAGTAGCCGAGGTACTTCGGCATGCGCTCGGCTGTGAAATCGGCGGCGCGTCGTTTGGCTTCGGCTTTCTGATCTTCGTAATAAAGGCCGCCTCCTATCGGATGGTGTGTATCGTGGACCTCGGAAACCCAGTCGGCGATCGTCAGTTGCAGCTGATGTGCCCAGACGCGGCTCGCTTCATTTTTCGGAACGAGATCCAGGCGCGGGCCTAGATAGAGCAAGATATTAGCGGTCTGGGCGATGATGAGCTTGCCTGCTTTGAGGAACGGTGGCGCAAACGGCGGGCGCGCAATCGATCGGTTTTCCATGAAGCGCATCATTGCGGCCATGCCGCGCTTGGCCGCACGCGCGACGTCCACATAGTCCGCGCCGGCGTCCTCCAGCGCGAGACGAACAAATTCGCCGCGGCCTTGAATGGACGGCCAATAGTAAAGCTCGTAGCGCATTTATGGGCTCCTCAGAGTTACCGGTATAGGCAATTTTGGAAGGGCACGGCACGCCGTGCCCCTACGTAGCCGGCCAAATGCGATTGTTTGCCCAACTCATTTCAGGATCTTCCGCGCAAACTCGCCGGCGGGTTCGCGCCATTCTGTGATGATGTCTTCACCGTAGAATCTCACTTTCTCGAACTCTTCCGGGGACGTCACATCTTTTGCGGCAGGCGTGTGAAACTTGGCCAGCCATTTGGTATCGACGTCAAAGCGACGACTCCCTTGGGTGAGCGCCCGTCCGTAAAGATCCTGGCCCTCCTTGGCGAGGAGCCAATTGATATAGACCTTCGTCGCGTTCGGATGCGGCGTGTTTTTCATCACGGCAACTGTGCCGAAGCCGTTACTGCCGCCCATACCTTCTTTGATCGAGCTCAATACTTTGATAGGCAGGCCGCCCTTGATGTAGGGGTCAACGAAGCGTTGCGCCAATCCCAGCGCGACCGCCAGAGTGCCCTTGGCCAATCCCACCGCGAGCTGCTGGCCGTCGCGGTGGATGAATAGATTCTGATCGGCGAGTCGCTGCAAGAATTCTTTTCCTTTTGCTCTCATCAAATAGCCCCAGAGTCCCTGGCCCGCGCTCGGAATGCGCGGCTCGAACATACCGATTTTACCTTTCCACTTTGGACTCAAAAGATCATCGTACGAGTTAATTTCACCCGGTTTGACCAAATCGGAATTGTAAAAAGGAGGCACCGAGAAGTCGGCGGAGAATGAATAAATGAAGCGATTGGTCTTAACGTCCTCCCACATATGGCCGCCCCACCACTGGCGCGGATCTTTAACCTCCGGAAGAATCATGGAATCACTGAACGGCGCAAGCATGTTCTCGTTCCTGAGGGGCTCCAAAGTCCCCGAGCCGCCGTGAAGAACGTCGAAGTAGCGGACTCCGGCTTTAAACTCGGCCATTGCTTTCCCGGCATTCTGCGGGCCGGGCGCCGAGATAAGTTCCAATTCAAGACCAAATCTGTTCTCGAAGGTATCTTTATACTGTTTTCTCAGCACCGCCGTTGGCGGGCCGCCGGCGACGACTTTGCTTTCCTTCTTTGCGGCTTCGACGATCTTTTTCCAATCCTCTGGTGCTTCTGCCGCTAGTGCGTTGCTGGCAAGCAACAACGCAATGACGATCAGCAAGCCCGGCGCTTGAGCTCTGGCAAATATTCCTCTTCTGAACATTAGATGCTTCTCCTCAATATTCCAGCCATTCACGCCGATGGTTTTATCTCGACTAGATGGAGGACAGCAAGCCTGGCCCGCCAAAGGTTAATTTAGAACAGCCAACATATTCCACAAGGCTCGGAAAACGACATGGATCGAGCCAAAGGACCTAAACTCAGTCCCGCAGGGGGGCAAAGATCGACTGGAACTAGGATCCTTTGCGTTAGTTTGCAATGGTTGGCATCGGACCACGCGAGTGATAGACGTAATGGCAGGTCGAGGGCGGGGCAAAGAGAACGCCTGATGGAAACGTGCTTTGGTAGACCGGAATTTAAGAATAGCGAGTTTCGATCGCTCCTTCATCCGCCATTGTCGCTAGTGCGGCAAGACCTCACGTACTGCAAGCATTTCGGCTTTGCAGAGCCGCCTTTCAGCGGCACCTCTGATCCGCAATTTTTCTACAGTAACGCGGCCAATGAGAAAATACTTACTGCTCTGGCGCGCGAAATCGCGGGAAAGGGCGCGTTTGTCGCCGTTACCGGCGAGGCGGGAACCGGCAAAACAACGCTGCTGAGGCGATTGATCGGTGACTCGGCAGACAAGATCGATTACATCTTCATTGGCGTTAATGCTCGCCTGAGCTTCATCGGGCTACTTCGCGAGATCCTAGAGGAAACGGGTGTTTCCAGCATTTCAACGGACCGAGAATCCTTGCTCAAGCAGCTCGATGGCTATCTACAGGAACGGCGCGCCAAAGACCGCGGTGTCGCATTGGTTTTCGACGACGCCCAGCCCATCAGCGAGGAAGTGTTGAAGGAGCTTCCGCTCCTATGCAGCTCTGAGGGCAAAGGGTTGATGTCGATTGTGTTGGCAGGTCAGCCGGGCCTTCAAGGCCGGCTCGCCCAGCTCAAATCACTCAAAGAGCGCATGACTCTGACGAAACGGTTGACCCCTCTTAGAAAGAATGACGTTGCTCCCTATATTGCATTTAGACTCAATAAGGTCGGATATCAGGGCGAAGAACTGTTCGAGCAGCGGGCCATTGAGAGGATCATCGATTCGTCCGGCGGGGTTCCGCGGCTGATCAACGCGGTTTGCGATAGCGCTTTGCTGCGCGCCTATCGAGCATGCGAATACAAGGTCACTGCCAAGATGATTGATCAGGCCGCCTATGAATTGCGCTTGGGCGGGTATTTGCCGAGTATGGATCAGCGGACTGCGGCGGAAAGGATTCAACTGCGGAATCTTGAAAGAGCGTTTTTAGCCCCGCAAGTAAAAGCCAAGAGTAGAGTCAGTGATTCTGAGAAGGAAGAAGATGAAAGCCGGCCGACACAATCGATCCATGAATTGAAAAAATCGGGCCAGCATCACTATCAATTCTCTAACGTCAAACACTTGCGGTTATCAGTCGGCGCCTTGATGGTCCTGGTTATGTCGGCGTGGAGTTTCATAATGTTTTACCCGCAACAACGAAACGGGACAGGATCGACCGTTACCCGGCGCGAGAAGATCAAAGCAGAACCAGTCCATACGTCCCCTGAAAAAACGCGTGTTGAAAATAAAGCCGTGACAAAGGAGCCATTCCAGCGTGCACCCGCTTCCATTCCAAGTCTTGCAGTTGCCGAGAAGAACGAGAAGCGGAATGATCTGGCCGGCGCGAAAGAGCCGGTTGAAGGTCCGAGGGTCGGCGAAGTTGAGAGCCCGGCATCGGAGCAAATCTACCGGGTCAGCGGATCTTCATTCCTCCGAAACAAGCCTACAGCGGATGCGGAGATCATCGAGACTCTGCAGCCCGGGACGCGCATCGCGGTCACCAGCAGGTCGGGCGAATATTTTTGCGTGCGCTCGCTGAGTGAGGAAAAGATTTCGGGGTTTGTCCATAGAGAAGATGCGTTCTTCGAACGCATTCAATAGGCGCTTTGCGCACAGTTCACAAAAGAAATCGTTTCCCTGGTTTTCAGCGCGGCTTTAATTCAAGAATCGTTTTCACGGCGACTCTCTAATCCTGACTGTGTTGAATGGTTCAAGCGCAAAGGTTTAGGATCAGTCGGCTACTGCGGGTCGGATTTTCGGTGGGGCCGAGTCTAATAGTAGGTCGGTGCGACTGGTTGGCTGCTAGCGATAGCAACAGTTTTGCACCGGCTTGCGGTGGTTGGCAGGAGACCAGACAAGTGATAGTGCTGGCGTGTAGGAGGGTGAAGGTAGTAGATTAGAAATGCGCAACTATTACGTCGGTTGTTAGCCACCGCGAGATAAAGGGCCAGAGATTCGAGAGAAAGGCCGTATGTACAGCAAATATTTCGGCTTTGAAGAGTTCCCTTTTAGCGTTAATCCCGACCCGCGTTTTTTTTATAGCAATGCAGCTTATCAGGATGTGCTCGCAGGTTTGGAGCATGGGATCGAGGCCAGGAACGGGTTTACTGTAGTTACTGGCGAGGCGGGAACCGGCAAGACGACACTGCTACATCGATTGGTTTCTAGTTCGGCAGGCACTATTGAATACGCCCTCATTATTAACCCGCGCTTGGGCTTCATCCCGCTCCTGCGTACTATTTTACAGAATCTTGGGCTGCCTAGCTCCTCAACGGACAGAGAGACTTTGTTGGAGCAACTCAATGGCCACTTACGTGAACAATTCGCAAAGGGGCGTACCGTCGCATTGCTTTTTGATGAAGCCCAAAGCTTAAGCGACGAAGTGTTAGAAGAGCTCCGGTTGCTTTGCAATCAAGAGATTGGCGGCGCAACGCTGACTTCGATTGTCCTCATGGGTCAGCCCGAACTTGAAAATCGCCTTGACAATTCGAGACTCCATCAGATCAAACAACGCATTACCTCAAGGCGGCGCTTGACTCCCCTTCAGGACGCTGACGTCCGTCACTACATAGCATCGAGACTCGAACATGTCGGATATAAGGGCGATGAACTGTTTGAACCGGCCGCTATCGAGCGGATAATCAGTTGGTCAAGCGGGATTCCACGGCTCATTAATACCATTTGTGATAACGCTTTGCTGCTTGCATATCAGGCATCCGAACATACGGTCACGGCCGGTATGATCGATGAGGTTGCCAATCATTTGCGTTTGGTTGAACGTCACCCACGTGGGCACCAAAAAAACATTGATGAGGTTGCCATTCGATTGCGCTTGGTTGAGCATGCCCAACGTGCGAGCGGTCAACCGCGCTTCGTCGACTGGCCCCTAGCTGAGGACGAAAGAAACATTGATGAGGTTGCCAATCGATTGCGCTTGGTTGAGCATTCCCGACGTGCGAGGCAAGAAGAGATTGATGAGGCTGGCGATCAGCCGCGCTTCGTTGGCCGATCCCCAATTGCAGAAAAGATTGATGCGGTCGCCGACCAGCCGCGGTTCGTCGACCGGCCCGCGATTGAGGACCAAGAAAGGATTGACGAGGTTGGCGGTCAACCGAGCTTCGACGACCGGCCGCCAGTCGAGGACCAAAGAGAGATTGATAAAGTTGCCGATCAATTGCACTTAGATGACCGGCCCGCGATTGAGGACCGAGAAAAGATTGAAGAGGCTGGCGATCAACCGCACTTCGTTGGCCGATCCCCAATTACGGCAAAGATTGATGAGGTCGCCGACCAACCGCGCTTCGACGACCGGCCAACAGTTAAGGACCAAGAAAAGATTGACGAGGCTGTCGATCAATTGCGCTTCGTCGACCATTCCCCGGTTGCAGACCAAGGAAGGGTTGACGAGGTTGCCAATCAGCTGCGCCTTGTCGACGACCGGTCCGCAGGTTCGGACCAAAAA
>DASXSW010000672.1:0-8078 GCA_036505755.1 Binatia bacterium
CAACTGGTTAGGGTCTAGCTGAATGCGGACCGCGTATTTTTGTGAGCCGTTGACATCGACCTGCGCGACACCACTCACCATTGAGATACGCTGCGCCAAAATGGTCTGGGCGTATTCATCGATGGTCGATAAAGGCAGCGTTGGCGATGTCAACGCCAGCAGCAGGATAGAATTGTTCGCTGGATTTACTTTTCGATATGATGGCGGATTCGGCATATTCTGCGGCAAATCGCGCGCCGAACGCGCGATCATGGCCTGAACGTCTTGGGCCGCGGCATCGACGTTTCGGCTCAAATTAAACTGTAACGTGATTTGAGTCCGCCCCAAGCTGCTGGTCGAGCTCATCGAGTCAAGGCCGGCAATGGTCGAGAAATTCTTCTCGAGTGGCGTCGCCACCCCCGACGCCATCGTTTCAGCGCTGGCGCCGGGCAGGTTCGCGTTGACGGTTATGGTCGGAAAATCCACCGTGGGGAGGTCGCTGACCGGTAGGGACTTGTAGCCCATGATGCCGAAAATCAGAATCCCCACCATTACCAGCGTCGTGGTCACCGGCCGACGTATGAAAAGCCCCGAGATGTTCATGATTCACCCTTTTTTTCGTCCGCTTTAACGTTACCTCGTTTGCCTCCCTCAGTGCGACCGCTCCTTTTCCCTTCTCCCTTTGTTTCCCCGGTCAACTTTGTTTGATCTTTCACCTCCACGCGGGACCCCGGGCCGAGCAAAAACTGACCTTCACGCACGACCTGTTCGCCGGCGGCAAGGCCCTTGGCGATGATCGCTTCGCCTTCGTTCGTGCTGCCAATCGTCACCGGCCTAACTTCAACCCGCTTGTCTGCTTTGACGACGAAAACATGCTGGCCTTCCTGGCCGACTTGGACCGCTTCCGAGGGAATGACCACGGCATCCCCTTGTGTCGCCAACGTCAGCGCTACATTGACAAACTGACCGGGCCACAGCCGCCTTTCCTGGTTGCTGAACTCGGCTTTCAACTTAATCGTGCCGGTGGACCGATCAACCGCGTTATCAACAAAGGCTAAGGCGCCCTGTTCTGGCCGGCCTTCATCCGATTGGAACCTCGCGTCGACTTTTAACCTTCCCTCGGCCATATGTCGTTTGAGATCGGCCAAATACTGTTCGGGCACGGCGAAGGTGACATTGATCGGGTTAATTTGGTTGATGACTAGCAGCGGCGTTCCATCGTTCACCCTGACTAGATTACCTTCGTTCACCAACAGACTGCCAACCCGCCCATTTACCGGAGAATAGATGTAACAATAGCTTAGCTGAACTTTGGCGTTCTCGACGGCCGCTCTATCGGCATCCACCACCGACTCGGCGGCATCTGCGTTAGCCTTTATCTGATCGTACTGCTCTCGAGACACGTACTCCTTCTGGACCAACCCTGCATACCGCTTAACTTGTTCACGCAAATTGTTTAGCTGGGCAGTGTCGCGCGCCATATTCGCTTCAGCCTGTTTTAACGCCGATTCCAGGGGACGCGGATCGATGGTGAAAAGTAATTGGCCCTTCTTGACGTCTTGGCCTTCCTTAAAATGAGCCTGATTGAGCACGCCGGTAACTTGGCTCTTTACCGAAACGGTTGTATAAGCTTCGACGTTACCAACCGCCCGGATTTGTAGCGGGACGCTTTTCTGGACCGCCGTTGCGACCAGGACCGGCACCGTCTCGCCGCCGCGCGATCGCCCCGCCCCCCGCCCCTGTCCCTGACCGCCGGCGGGTTGACTTCCTCGCTCGGCGCGTTCGGAGCCTTCCTCGGACTTGGCTTGGGACCCTTCGTGTGGGTTGTTGAGCGACCAGGATTGAAATTGTTGGAAACCGGCGAAGCCGCCGACCACGATGACGAATGCGATGATCCAATGAGAACGCTTCATATCCTAGGACCCCTTGCTAGCCCCTTTCTCGGAGTTTCCTGCGTCTATTTGATTGATCCTGGTTTCAAGACTCCGACTCGGGTATCTCCCATCGCTCTCGCCAGCTGAGCGTCGGCGATCTTGTAGTCGTAAATTGTCCGTATATAGGTTGTTTGCGCGTCGGTGTAAAGCGTCTCCGCGTCGGTGACTTCGATGATCGACCCGACTCCGACCTGATAGCGTCCCTGGGCTAGATCGAGGTTTTCCTTGGCCGCTTTGGCCGCCGATTCGGTGGCTCTAATCCGCTCCTGAGTTTCCACCACCCTAAGGTAACTCTGCTCGACTTCCAGCGCAATCTGCTGCCGCCGGTCCTCTTCTTGAGCCCGGACGTTGTAATAGTTGTGCAAAGTTTCCTCGACCCGATTGGTGGTGCGAAAACCGTCGAAAATTGGAATATTGAAGCTCAATTGAACGGACCATGTCGGTTGCAGAGGAAATGTATTGAGACCCTTTTGATCGCTCACATGCCTTCGGCCATAGCTTGCGTCGAAAATGAGGTCCGGCAGATGACCCCGTCGCGCGGTAGCGATGAGCTGATCGGCCGCCTTTCGTTGCGCGTCAAAGCTCTTTAATTCGGTGCGCGCATCGAACGCGACGTTTCTCGCACCCGCGAGATTCATCGAAAACTGCACTTCCGGTGAATCCTCCGCGACCGGTTGTTCGGGAAGCCGTGGCGAGCCCATCGCGTTTCTCAGCGTTACCCATGCGATCTTTACCCCATTCTCGGCTGTGATGAGATCGGCCTGTGCGGAATAAAGATTGGCTTCCGCTCGCGCGACGTCGATTCTTGCTCGCGTACCCACGTCGTAGAATCCCTGTGCTTGACGCACCAGCAACTCACGACTGCGAACCGTTTCCTGGCGAACTTTGACGAGCGCTTGAGAAGCTAAGTAAACATAGTACGCCTGTTTGATTACGAGAACGATATCTTGGGAGGTCGTCGCATAGTCCTGCTTAGTCGCATCTAATGTCTCGCGAGCTGCTTGGACATTGCCTTCCCGTTTACCGAAATTGTAGAGGGTCATGTTCAAGCCCGCGATGCTCGAGAAAGTATCCGCTGCGTGATCGTTGCCCCCGTTGGAGCTGCTTTGGCTAGTACGGTATTGGTTGCTGAGACTAACCGTCGGATAATACGCTGACATTTGCTGCCCCAAAACCGCTTGCTGAGAACCGACTCGCTCGTTCGCAGACTTGATCCGTGGATGATTATCCAAACCGATTCGCACCGCATCTTCGATCGTCAGTAACTGGCCTGTGGGCGACAATGCGCTCTGGGTTGGTGGCACCGCCTGAACTTGCATCTGAATCTCGGCAGCGGGCGCAATCGTTGTAAAGCCCACCAAAAACAAAAACCAGTAAGCTATCGGTAGAATTACAAGATTTACTCTCGACCAGGTCATTACAGTACCCCCTCTTTAGCGCGGCAGACTATATTGTTTTTGTTGAGTGAAAGCAAAATCTGGAGAAGGCTCGAGCAGCGCTGTCTTACGAGAACGGAAAAGGTCATCGCCAACCGGCATTTTTTAAGGCAGCAAGGCGAAGATTCTCAGAGGCGCGCCGCTGCCTCCTTTGATTTTCATCGGCAGCGCGAAGATGGTCGCGCCTTTGGACGGAACACGCTCCAAGGCCGCAACGTTTTCAAAGATCGGCACGTTAGCTTCACAGAAAACTTGGTGAGCCACGAAGTCTTTTGACGGGCCGTGATCGATACTCGGCGTGTCGATCCCGACAGCCTTTACCTTCCGCTCTTTGACGAGAAATTCAGCGGCGGCCTTCGATAATCCAGGAAAATGAAGATCGGTAACGTTGCCGGGCTCGTCGGTGCCAAAATAACGCTTGCGATCGCCCCAAAACTTTCCCCAACCTGTGTGCGTCAATACAATCGCGCCCGTTGGCACCCTGCCGTGAATCTTTTCCCAGGCGCGGATGTCCTCCACTTGCAAAACATAATCGGGGTTCTTCTCCGTCTTGCGTCGTATATCGACGACAACGCCGGGACCGATTGTCCGAGCAAGCGGAATCCGCTCGGTCGTCCATTTGCCTTCGGCGAAGTGAAACGGGGCATCCAAATGGGTCCCGACATGCTCCGAGCCACTGTAGTCATATGAGGAATACCAATATCCAGCGGGCGTTCGGCCCTCGGCGACCTTTTCGAGATGGAAAGGTTTGGCGGTTGGCCAGTGATGCGTGTCTTCGCTGAACGAATACGTTAAGTCGACGAGCTTTGTTTCATCCAGGGCATGCGCGGCCAAGGCACACACTAGCAGCGAGAACGACGCGGCAACTAGCGTTCTCATGATTTAACCTCCGGTCTAACGATTGGATACTGCAATGCGAAGGATTAGCGGTTTTTTCTGATGGCTTCGAGTTGTCTTCTCGCGTCAGTGAAGTTGGCGTTGACCTTAAGTGCCGCTTCGAACTCTTTCTCAGCTTCGGCTAGCTGTCCGGAGGCGGCGAGAGCTCTGCCTAATTCATAATGCGCAACATCATCATCGGGGCAGATTGCCAATCCCTGACGATAGAGCGAAATCGCATCGTCGCGATTTGTCGACAATTGTGCCTTGTCAAAATATTCGCGGAAGGCACGAACGCAATCCCTTTGCCTCTCGTCTTGAACTTGTTGGCCGGCGGCGAGCGCTTCCAGTTCTTTGCGCTGGCGGGCAATTTCCATTTCTTGCTGCCGGATTTGCTCCGCTTGACGTTCGAGCGCTTCATTATAGCAAGCGAGCGAACTCATGGCCATGAGAATCACGGAAGCAAGCAAACATATTTGCCGAAAATCAAGCTTCATCGCCGCTAGTGTTTTGACGATCTACGACTTCCCTTGTTGCAACCCAAGATAAATCTTTTCCGCCTTAATCGGAAGATCTTTGATACGCACACCCACCGCGTCATAGATCGCGTTGGCGATGGCCGGCGCAACGGGAATCAGCGCGCTTTCACCGATGCCTTTCGCTCCGAACGGGCCGTCTTTGTGCGCGATCTCGATGGCAATGGGATCGATGACTGAAGGCATATCGCCCAGCGAAGGCAAAACGTAATCGATGAGATTCGGATTGATGAGCTGGCCGTTGTCGTAGGCGATCTCCTCAAACATCGCTTGACCCATGCCGGTGATCGCCGCGCCTGACAGTTGCTGGCGGCAGCCCAGCGGATTAAGCGCTTTGCCGACGTCCACAGCGGTGGCGTACCTTACCAGCTTGAACTTCCCGGTATCCACGTCGACTTCAACCTCGGCGGCGCCGGCGGCGACGAACCAGAATGCCGAAGTGGTTTTTTCACCGAATTCGTCTTTGGTGGAAGTTTTGACTTGCCCCTCGCCGACTAGCGTGCCGCCTTGCATACCGAAGCGCTTGAACATCACCTCGGCGTAATCGAGTGCGGTTTCCGGCAGGAGAATTTTGCCCTCGGCAAAACGGATTTTGTCCTGCGGGACACCGTATTCCTTGGCGACGATCTGCTTGAGCTGGCGCATGATGTCCTGTGCCGCCAGTTGCACAGCTTTGCCCATGTGAAAAGTCGAACGGCTCGATGATGTCGTTAGGTCGTAGGGGACAACGTCGGTATCGACGCCGAGAACTTGAATCGTCTGCAGCGGAATCCCGAGCTCTTTCCCGGCGATCTGCGCCAACACAGTCTCCGAGCCCTGCCCCATCTCCACCGTGCCCGTATATATGGATAGACTCGCGTCCTCGTTGAGCTTCACCACCGCGCAAGAGATAGACGGCGTGATCGTCGCTTTGATCATGCAGGCCAAACCCTTACCGCGCCGAAGGTTCGATCCGATTGAACCTTGAACCGTTGAACCGTTGAACGATTTATCGTTCCACGCAATCGACCTGGCAACTTCGTCGAGGCATTGCTTAAACCCAATGCTCCGCAGCGTCTCTTCCGTGACAAATTTATCGCCCTCGTCGTAGCCGTTCTTTTTCCTGAGTTCGAGCGGATCCATCTTGAGCGCCGCGGCGATGATGTCCATCTGCGACTCGACGGCCCAAGCTGATTGAGACACACCAAAGCCGCGGAAAGCGCCGGCGGGCGGTTTATTGGTGTAAACGGAATAGGAATCGATTTTGAGATTGGCAATCCGATACGGCCCCGCCGCGGTGTAACCTGATTTCTTCGCCACCCGCGGGCCGATCTCGGCGTAGGCGCCGGTGTCGAGATGAATCTCGCACTCGCGCGCCACCAGAGTGCCGTCGTTTTTTACGCCGGTCTTCATACGAATGACGGCGGCGTGTTTGGTAATCGTGTAAAACACTTCTTCGCGCGACAGCACTACGCGCACCGGCCGCCCGGCTTTTTGCGCTAACGCTACGGTGATCGGCTCGACCTTGGGATAAACTTTGCCGCCGTAGCCGCCGCCGAGATACGGCACGATGACACGTACTTTGGCAACCGGCACTTTGAAAATATTGGCGAGCTGGGTGCGCACGACGAACGGATTCTGTGTCGTCGCCCAAACCGTGATGCGCCCGCCCGGATCGACGGAGGCGATGCACGCGTGGGTCTCAAGAAAACAATGCTGTGTCGCCGGCAGTGTGAAGGTATCTTCGAAAATATGGTCGGCTTCGGCGAAGCCTTTGTCGATGTCACCGCGGTTGAGTTTAAAGTGAGTGCAGATATTGGTGCCGTCGATTGGTTTAAGCTCTGCAAGATCGGCGAAGCCTGACATTGGAACCTTGATAGCGTCGTGGACCAATTTTGCACCCGGTTTTAGCGATTCGTGAACATCCAAAACTGCGGGCAGCTCTTCGTACTCAATTTCGATCAAACGCAGCGCTTCTTCGGCGGCGTCGATCGTCAGTGCTGCCACTGCCGCGACCGGGTCGCCAACATGGCGTACTTTTTCCACCGCGACGATGGTTTGGTCTTTGAATACCGGCCCGTAGTACGGCTCGATGCCTTCGTCGTGGATGATGTCATCGCGTGTCAACACGGCCACGACGCCGGCGACTTTCACGGCTTTGAACGTATCGATACTCTTGATGCGCGCGTGCGGATATGGGCTGCGGAGAATCTTGCCGTGGCACATTCCCGGAATGTTCATGTCAGCAAGAAACTGCGCCGTGCCGGTTACTTTTGTTTCATAGTCCAATCGGCGAAACGTTTTTCCGATATCTGCTAGTTCCATTGTCGTATTCGGTAAGAGTGAAAAGTAAGGAGTAAGGCGTCCGCCCACCCATCACTTTTTACTCCTTACTATTTACTCCTCACTTCCGAATCCGCCACGTTCTTCACCGCCTGCATGATCTCCTGATAGCAGCCGCAGCGGCAAAAATTTCCCGCCAGGTAATCTCGGATCTGTTGCTCGGAGGGCCGCGGATACTCCTCGAGCAGCGCTTTGGCTGTCAACAGAAAACCGGACGTGCAATAGCCGCACTGCAACGCGCCAAATTCCATGAACGCTTCTTGCAGCGGATGGAGCGAATCCTTTTGACTCAATCCTTCCACCGTCAAAATTTCACAGCCGTCTACGTCTATCGCCAATACCGAGCATGCGCTGACCGGTTTGCCGTCAACCAGCAACGTGCACGCGCCGCAGACTTGAATATCGCAACCAAGCTTCGCGCCGGTCAGCCCAAACTGCTCGCGCACCATGTCGAGCAACGTCGTCCGCGCCTCGACCTCGGCGCTGCGTTGGAAACCGTTAACAATCAGTGAAATCGATTTTTTCATTCTATTTCTTCGGCGCTCAAAACGGTGCAAAGTTCCAACTGATTCACCTAAGCCCAACCGCTCTTCTGCTCCTGTTTCCTTCCCCTCGACGGGAAGGGATTGAACTAGGGGTGTTATTGATTTTCATTGCACCCCTATCCTTACCTTTCCCCGTCAAGGGGAAAGGTATAAGGGGTCTCGGGCTATCGAATACCCGCTCGCTCATACGCTTTCTCCGCCGCGCGCTTCACCAGCGTACCGACGATCGCGCGCTTATATTGCTCCGAGCCACGCAGGTCGCTCGTCGGGCGGCATTCTTGCGATGCAGCGGCACCAACTTTTTCCGCCAACTCCGGTGTTAACTTTTTGCCCGTGATCAGCGCTTCGGCTTGGCGCGCGCGCACGGGCGTCGCGCCGACGCAGCCGAGCACGACACGCGCGGTTCGAATCGTTTCACCGCTGGTTTCCAACGTAAGGCGCACCGCCACG
>DASXSW010000673.1:0-3540 GCA_036505755.1 Binatia bacterium
AAAAATTCTGTCGCTGCGTCACCCACAGCGGTATCGCAGACGTGCTCATGCTAGCGTGGGATATGATCACCTCGCCGGGAGCGGCTAGGGAAAATGTGCCGGGTAGAATTGTCAGAAGAAACGTCAGCACAAATGCGACGCCGGTTTTACCATCACGCACCATGATCGGCCTCCCCCAATCGTCCAAACCCCGATCAGCGGAATTCCTTGGAATGGTCGGAATATAGCGTCAAGCTGTTGAACCGCGCAATCTGGCCAAACGCCCCGGTCGTGGTTCAGTTTGGGAAAGATCTCTCACTTTGTTCGAGATGACACATGCCTTATGTAGTTGTCATTCCGAGCAAAGCAGGAATCTTTCTCCGATTTTAAGAGTCATGGTGGATTGAAAATGAACCATTACCAAACGCCCCGCTGAGCAGCCGACTGCGCGATTTGGGCCTATCCGATTGGCTTCTTGACATACCTGATCGTTTTACTTAGGATTGGCTAACTTAACCAGACAAGCGGGGCGGTATGAGGGTCAGTTCAAAAGGTCATTATGGGTTGCTTGCGCTCGCTGAGCTGGCCGACAACTACAAAGTTCGGCGCGCCGTGCAGGTGAAAGAGATCGCCAATAACCAGCAGATACCGCTGCAGTATCTCGGTCAAATCATGCTGTTGCTCAAGCGCGGTAATCTGGTTCACGCCGCCAGAGGACCCTCGGGCGGTTACATATTGACCCGTCCTCCCGAGAGCATTTCGGTCAAGGAGATCCTTGCTGTGCTCGAAGGACCAGGGGTTGGTTTCGACTCAAAAGCCCAGGCGCAAGGCCGGTCGATATCGAAGGTGACCCAACGTTTGATCGAGACCTGGGCGCGCGGCGTGCGCGCGATGGAGACGGTATTGGAAGAAACCACACTGGCTGATCTGTGTAAGCCGGAGGTGGGCGCTTTGATGTACTACATTTAAGGAACCATCGAGGCGAAATTTTTTTCGGACGATTGCTGACTGATTGGATCATCTAACTCGTAATTAGCCTCATTTCTGAGGAGGTTCTTATGGAACACGGCCTAAGCTGGAAAGAAAAACTCGCGGGGAAGATTCCACCCGAACTGGGACGCGAGATCGATATCTTCGAGCAGCAGATGGAGCTGCGCAAGCAGGGCAAGATCGACGAGAAAGTCTTTGCCGAAACCCGTCTCCGGCGCGGCATCTACGGCCAGCGCTACGACAACGGTCAGCGCCATGACGGCAAACGTGTTCAAAAACTAAAACTGTCCGCGGACGTCATCAAAGGCCCCGACACCCTTTGGGACGCGCCCGGGATGATGCGGATCAAGATTCCTTTCGGCGGTGTGACGCCGGAGCAGTTGGAAACCCTCGCCGATCTTTCCGAAGAGTACTCCGATGGCGTCGCCCATGTCACGACGCGGCAGGATTTTCAGTTGCATTACGTGCATATCAACGACACTCCGGCGTTGATGCGCCGGCTTGCCGCGGTCCGAGTTACGACACGCGAAGCCTGCGGCAATTCGGTACGTAACGTTACCGCTTGCCCGTTGGCAGGAATCTGCCGCGAACAAGTTTTCGACGTGACGCCGTACGCCAAGGCATCCTCAAGATTCTTGATGGGTCATCCCGACACCCAGGACTTCGGGCGTAAGGTGAAAATCGCCTTCTCCGGCTGCGAGCAAAATCCTTGCGGCCTGGTGACCATGCATGACATGGGCGCAATCGCCAAGACCAGGGTTGTCGACGGCAAAGAGCAGCGCGGTTTTGCTTTTTACGTCGGCGGTGGTTTGGGCTCGGTGCCTTACAAAGCCAAGCTGTTCGATGAGTTTCTGCCGGAAGAAGAGCTGCTGCCGACGATGCAGGCGATTTCGCGCGTCTTCGCCCGTCTCGGCGAGAAGCGCAATCGCGCGCGGGCGCGCATTAAATTTTTGATCGCCAATCTCGGCATCGACGGGTTTCGCAAGCTGGTGTTGGAAGAGCGGCAAAAACTTTCGTCCGATCCGCGCTGGACGGATTACCTGGCTTCGGTCAACGACCGGTCAGAGGAGCCGCTGAAGCCCGGGGTGAGCCTCAACGGCCGCCGGCGGCCCGAAGGATTCGACGCCTGGTATGCGACCAATGTCTACAAGCAAAGGCAGCCCGGCTACGTCGCGGCGACGGTGACATTGCCACTGGGTGACGCCAGCGCCGATCAGTTGCGCGCGCTCGCCGACATCGCGCGCCGCTTCGTCAAGGACACGATGCGCACGACCGTGGAGCAGAATATTCTCTTCCGCTGGGTGAGCGAAGCGGATCTCCCTGATTTTTACCAAGCGATCAAGGCGATTGGTCTGGGCGCGGCGGACGCGGCGACAATAGTCGATGTGACCGCGTGCCCTGGGACGGACACTTGCAAGCTCGGCATCGCTTCGTCGCGTGGCCTCGCGCGGGAGCTACGTTATCGTCTGGGCGAAAAGAGCTTGGAGATGGACGAAGCCATTAAGAATCTTCGCATCAAAGTCAGCGGCTGCTTCAACTCCTGCGGCCAACATCACATCGCCGACATCGGATTCTACGGCATCAACCGCAACGTCAAGGGATTTCAGGTGCCGCATTTTCAAGTGATCCTCGGCGGTAAATTCCACGATAACGCCGGCGAGTACGGCGTGCCGATCGGCGCGGTGCCGTCGAAGCGGGTTCCCGAAGCGGTGTCGTCGATTACCGACTTTTACGTCCGCAAGCGCGAGAAGGATGAACGCTTTCAAGATTTCGTCGGGCGGATCGGCAAGAAAGCAGTCAAGGATTTGCTCGAAGATCTCACCAAGATTCCCGCCCACGAAGTGGATCGTTCCTACTATAGCGACTGGGGAGATCCGCGCGAGTTTACGTTGGCGGACATGGGCATCGGTGAGTGCGCCGGCGAGGTGGTCAGCCAAGCGGAGTTCACGTTAGCCGCCAGCGAACGAGAGTTATTCGAGGCGCAATTGCTGCTCGACTCCGGCCGTCCGCAGGATGCCGTGAAAGCCGCCTACCTATCGATGGTTCGCGCCGCCCAAGGTTTGGTGAAGGATCAGAACCCGAGCATCTCCGAAGATGAAAATCAGATCATCGAAGAATTCACCAAACGCTTTTACGACACGCAGCTCTTCTGGGACAAGTACGCCGGCGGCAAGTTCGCCGAATACCTCTTCAAAGCGAAAGAATTTATCAGCGAAGGCAAACCCGCCGATGCGGACCGTGCCGTGCAGTTGCTCCAGGAAGCGCAGCTTTTTATCGACGCCGCCCATGATTGCCACAACAAGGCGCGCGGCTCGGTGCAAAGCGCGGTGACGATCGGCGCGGCCGGCGCGCAGCCGGGCGCTTGACCAAGTGAGCATGAAAATGGACTTGCAAAAGATCAACGTCAAATTTTTCGCCGTCGAGAAGGAACCGGTGCCGCTGACCGCGTTCATCGATATTTTTCATTCCTGGATTCAAGCCAGCGACGGGATCTACCACGACGTGGCCGATTACAGTCACATGACGAATGGTCCGGGGATTGTTTTGGTCGCGCACGACGCCAACGTGCAC
>DASXSW010000674.1:0-3056 GCA_036505755.1 Binatia bacterium
GAGATGCCAGCGTTGCCAGGAAGGCGGTGACTTCGACTCCGGCTGATTGAGCCCGCAAACGTAAATCCAATTCCGCGCAGCGGTCGGTCAACGCCCGCAGCAGCTCGCTGAGCGTGTACTTCGGCTCGCCGGTCCAAGTGGAGACTGCATGCAAAATCATTTTCCTCGACCGGCGCAAGAAGGCGGCGGCGCGTTCATTCTCCGGCGCAGTTGCCGCATCGACGAACAATTTGTGCAGATCCGCGTCGAAAAATTCGGGAAAGTCTTGGGCGTAAAGTTTACGCCGCCGTTTGTAATAAAGCGCCAAGCGGGAGCGCAATCGCGAGGCTTCGCTCATTCGAGCCTTCGAATTCACGGTGGGGGGTTTGCCCGCGAGCTTGCCCATGAGCTGATCGACGAACTCGAGTTTTTCCAGCGCTTTCCAACCTTTGTACTGTTGTCGCCAATCGAGATTAGGCGTGAGCCAGATCGCGACGGTCTCAGCGAAGTCTTCTTCCGGATGGCTCTGCGCGTAATAGCCTTCCAAGTGACGCACAAAGCGACGACTGTGGGGGCGCGCGCGAAAGCTCTCGGAATATTCCAGCGAAGTGGGGCCAAAAAGTTTTTGCCAAGGCTTGTCTTTTTCGAGCAGGTACGCGTGATTGAGCACATGACCCATCTCGTGGCGCAATAGCCGCATGCACCAATCTTCCGTGCCGCCTTCGACTTCCATCATCATTTTCTCTTCAAGTTTCTTTAGTCGCGGATGAGCGAGATAAAAGGGGATGGCAATTGTGGTTGAGCCCTCAGGGCAGAACCATTCGTCGCCGAGATAACAGATGGGTTTCAACAAAATGTTTTTTTCACCGAGCTCAGCATGAAATTTTTCAATGCGCGACTCGAGCTCGGTCCCGGGGATCTTGAGCTTTAGGTCGCAAATACGCATCGCCAACAGATCCTCATCGCTTAAGCCCGAAAGTTCGGGAGCTTGGGATTCTGCCTGTTTCGACGGTGTTGGCTTTTCCCTGGGTTCAGCCGCTTCCATGGAATGTATTTTAACAGAGGCTTGGCTGAGCGGCCACTGGCCTGGACACAGGCCGTTAGTGGAAGGGTTGGAGTAATGGGGTGATGGAATACTGAGACTCTCGGGAGACGAGAGGCTCAATTCTGTCGGATTCTGGTTCTCTTTAGGGCGCGACGGTGCCCGGTCGCTGCGGCACTTTACCTTCCAGCTCGTCTTCGATGCTCCCGTAATTGTAATACGGGTTAGACACCGTTTTTCGATACTCTTCCGGCGGTACATTGCAATAGACCTCGAGCACATTGCCGTCGGGATCGTAGAAATAGATGCTCTTTGCGACGCCGTGAAAGATTGTCTGGTGAAACTTCACGTTGTGTTCTTTGAACTTTCGATAGACTTCCTGCAACTCGGCAAACGTGCCGACTTCGAATGACACATGCTCCATGCCGATCTGGTCGGGATTAGGCATAGGCGCGCCCGGCTTGCCTTCCCTCAATGCGAGCATGTGGTGATTGTCGTTAACGTCGGTGCTGAAGAATAGCATGCCGCGATCGTTTTTGCCGACTTGCGGAAAGCCTAATATCTCGGTGAAGAATTTTCGCGAGCGTTCGAGATCTTTCACTTTGAGAACCAGGTGCCCGACTCTTTTGATCTTGAATGACATGTTAATTCTCCTTTTGGTGCGGGTAAAATATCGCTTGATTCCTACTCCAGTTGGCTTATTGCATATGGCCTATGGCATATGGGTTCCGTCCGTACGCTATAAGCTATCAGCCATATGCCAATTACCGCTTTCAGCGGCCTGTTACAGCGTCAGCATGACCTTGCCAAAATGCTCGCGACCCTCCAGATAGCGCTGCGCCGCGCGGGTTTCGGCCAGCGAAAAACTTTTGCCGATCACGACTTGAAACTTCTTCTCCGCCACGAGTTTGAGAATTTCATCCAGTCGTTTGAAATCCTCCGGCTTGGCCTTCAAATAATTTGTGATGGAGAAGCGTGTCGCCTTGCGACCCTCGGTCAATACCGGCGGAGAGTCGGGAATCGCGCCGAAAGCGCCGCCGATGGAGAACAAACGACCACCGGGCGCGAGCGCTTGCAAACTCTTTTGATAAACATCGCCGCCGATCATTTCCAATACGACATCAACGCCACGGTTATTGGTCACACGCATCACTTCTGGCAAAAAATCGTTTTCAGAAACGTCGATGGTCACATCGGCGCCGAGTTTACGTAACCTTCGAGCCTTTTCCTCAGTACCGGTAGTGGTGATGACTTTCCCCACAAGATGTTTGGCAATTTGGATCGCCGCGATGCCCACACCGCTGCTGCCGCCTTGCACGAGCAGCCATTCCCCGGCTTTGAGATTTCCATCGGTCAATAACCCGAACCACGCAGTGAGAAATACTGTGGGAAGAGCAGCGGCTTGAGCAGCCGTGACACCATCGGGGACAGGTCGAACTTCAGGGGTTTTTGCGACGGCGTATTCCGCGTATCCGCCGAGACTCGGATACGCGACAACACGCTGGCCTACTCGGTATTCGCCAACGTCGCCTCCAAGCTTTTCAACCGTGCCGGCGAATTCACGACCGGGAATGATCGGCAGCGCATCAGCAGAAATCCGGTAAGTACCTTTGCGCAGGCCGAGATCGGCTCGATTCAGCGACGCCGCTTCGACTTTGATCAAGACCTCGCCGGCTTTAGGTTCAGGCACCGGAACATCCTCGTACTGGAGTACGTCCTCCGTCGGACCGAAATTGTGAATACGGATCGCTTTCATCGATTGCTCCTTTTTTGGCCCTATCGGAGAAGATTAGCGGGGTTGGTACTTTCGTGTCAACGGATCTTCCTCCTCGCGTATATTGGGTTGTTTTCAACACCTCCACGGACGCCATGATTCACCGCGGGGGCGCTGAAAACGCGGGAGGAGAAGCAGGCGACCGGCCGGTCGCCCCTACACGGTGAATCCAGATCTCACGTACTTCGAGCTTCGGATCCTTCGATATCGCTAGGACAGGTTTTGTGCTTCGAATTTTGCGATGTATCGCTTGGCGGCTTT
>DASXSW010000675.1:0-11852 GCA_036505755.1 Binatia bacterium
AGACTTTTACCGAGTTGAGTTACCATGCCGTAAAGGCTCTTAAGCGTATGCGCCGTCGCCCCAAACTCATCACGGCTTTTTGGAAACAAGCGGAATTGTTTTGAGCTATTGTTCGTCACTATATTATACGAAGATCAATAATTTCGCTCAATGGTTCCAATAGTTCAATCGTTCCAGCCGTTGCAATCGTTCATTGCACTCCGACCGATCCTCACCTTTGGAACATTTGGAACCATTGGAACGACTGGAACACCTTCCAAGTGTAATGTCCTTTCTAACCCCCTTTGAATACGAATTTTTTCGCAACGGCTTCATCGCCGCAGTGGTCATCGGTGCGCTCTGTGGTTTTATCGGCGTCTACGCCGTCCTGCGCCGCATGAGCTACATCGGCCACGGCCTGTCCCACGCCATTTTTGGCGGCGCCGTGCTTAGCTACGTTTTGAACATCAATTTTTTTATCGGCGGGGGCCTGTGGGCATTGCTCGCCGGCGTCTTAATTCATGGCATCAGCCACCGCCGCTGGGTCGGCGCTGACGCGGCTATCGGTGTCGTGACAACTTCCAGTTTTGCTCTCGGCGTGGCGATCATTTCGACCCATCGAAGTTTCACGCGCAATATCGAAGCCGCACTTTTCGGCAATATTCTCGGTATTACACACACCGACGTCTGGATCGTTGTCCTGGTGTCTCTCCTGGTATCCTGCGCCCTCTTCGTGATTCGTCGACCCTTACTCTTCTCGACATTCGATCCCGAGGTCGCATCGGCTTACGGCGTTTCCACCGGTAAAATCGACCTCTTTTTCATTATGCTTTTGGCCGTTACCGTCCTCGTTTCGACACAAATCCTCGGCGTAACGTTGGTTGCCGCCGCCATGGTGATCCCGCCCGTGATCGCGCGCTACTTGACCCAGCGTTTTCAAACTCTGCTGATCGTCTCGCCGCTGCTCGGCGCGTTTTGCGGCGCCGCGGGAATGTTATTGAGCTTCACTTTCGACATTTCTTCCGCCGCAACGATCGTGCTAACATCAGCGGCATTGTTTCTTCTATTGGAATCAGCCTTGATTGTGCGCGGCAAAAAGCTGGCGGCGATCCACGAGCACTGACGGCTCCACCGCACCGGTGCCCTTATTTCTTTGCTCGCGATCGTCTAACAATACACGCTTGATCGTTTCCTGGAGCGCGTATAGAATCAGCGCAATTGGTTTTCAGATGAACCCTATCCCCCATCGGCCCCGGTCAACGCTCCGACGCAACGCACCCGCCTTGTGGGCCGCGTTTTTTCTGTTTTTCTTAGTTTATTCTGCGCCCCACCGGGTGCATCACTTCTTTGAGCAGATTCAACCATCGGCGCACGAAGATGCGCACGATCACAGCGATAGCAACCGCCCAAAGACACCGCCCAACGAACCAACCTGCGTCTTCCAAGCGTCGGTCAACCGATGTGCCATCGGCCCCACCGCACAAATCGAGCTGCTGGCGCTGACCCACGTTATAGAAAATATTTCCGTCTCCCAAGAGAACACCGACCAACACGAGTTCCTCACTGCCGCATTTCAAATCCGCGCTCCTCCTAAAGCCTAGCTGTTTTTTTCATCGGCAGATTATCTCGAATTCGCGCGCTATCGGTTAGATAAGCTCCGCAACGAATATCAGTGCGCGGTCTTACATTCTATGGAGGAATCTATGAAGCGGTTTTCTGCAATCATTCTCGGTGTGGTCTTCACTGTTGCTTTTCTCGCTACCGAATTACACGCCCACGGCGTCATCGGAAAGAGGTTCATTCCGTCAACATTAACACTTGAAGATCCATTTCCATCGGACGAGATGGATTTGTTTACATTCGACCGAGCGCCTAAAGATAAGGAAGGAAGAGAAACCAGCTTCGGTTTTGAGTTCGCCAAGCGTTTAACTCCCGACCTGGCTCTCGGCGTCGGCTGGGAATACATCTTTTTTGATCCGCGTGAATCCGGTGAACGACGAACGTCCGGCGCGGGCAATCCCGAATTTTCGATCAAGTACGCTTTCTTAAGGAGCGTTGAGCATGAAGGCATCTTAAGCGTGGGCCTGGGAGTCGAAGCTGGAGGAGTTGGCCCTAAACGCGTGGCTGAGAGAGTTACAACTATTTCGCCGGCCGCGTTTTTTGGAAAAGGTTTTGGCGACTTACCCGATGCTCTTAATTATGTAAAACCGTTTTCGATTACTGGCTCTTTTGCCGTCAATAACCCGGCTAACCGCTTCACCGGAAGCGGCGACGACAAGGAGCGCAATCTGACAACGGTCGCCTACGGAGTCGCCCTCATGTACAGCATTCCGTACCTTCAGTCGAACATAAGGGATGTCGGTTTGAGCGCGCCCTTGGACCGCATGTTTCCCGTCGTCGAGTTCGACTTTGAGACACCGGTTTCCGGGCCGGAAAAACGGCGCACAAGTGCGTTTGCCAATCCCGGACTGATCTGGGCGGGAAAATACCTTCAACTCGGCCTCGAGGCACAAGTGCCGATGAATAAGTTTTCGGGCAAGAACGTTGGCGTCAGGGGATTGATCCACGTCTTCATCGACGATATCTGGCCGAATATATTTACCTGGACGCCCTGGGGAGTGATTGGTCCGACTTCGAAGTGAAAGCGTTGAAACGTTACTCCGAAATCTGCCTCATGGTTTCGTTAGCCGTTGTTGCCGCCTTTCCAGCTGTCGGCTTGGGACACGCCTTTCCGCTCCGTTCGGATCCGAGGGTCGGCTGGACCGTCACAATCGCTCCGCCGAAAGTGACAATCTGGTTTGATGGAGAATTGGAACCGGCTTTCAGCACAATCACTGTCTATAACTCAGCCAAACAAAAAGTCGATAAAGGCAATAGCCGAGTGAGCGGCCCGGACTCTAGTGTGCTTGAAGTCGATCTTCCGGTGTTGGGCGCCGGCAATTATCGCGTTTACTGGAAGGCGTTGTCGAAAGACACGCACGTCACTGAAGGAGATTTTGCATTCACGATTGCAGGCAAGGGACGATGAATTCATTACTTACTTTGAACGGCTGAAATAGCGCCTCATAGGGAGACCATCCATGATCCTATCTCACAAGATTACGCTCACTGTTGCGCTTTTTATGGGTTTGAATGTTTCCCGATCAACCTTGGCTCACGATGGCTGGTTGGAAATATCGCCAGCCATCGTGGAGAAAAACCAACCGGTGACGATCGCGCTGATTCAAGGCAACCATTCCAATGAGCACAAGAGCTACCGTATCGCCGGCAAATGGGATTCAAAGTATACGACGCTCGTCATTGTCGATCCTAAAGGTAAACAAAATGTCCTGACGGATCGCTTGATCGATCTGGGCGAAGATGCCGAGACCGTCGGACCCAAAGGTCCAAAAGGTTTTCACCTCGCTTCGTTTGTACCAAGAGATGACGGACTTCATGAGGCGGTGGCTCGCCAAGTCAGAACAGTTCAACAGGGCGACGGACCGAAGTTATTGACTGTCAGACTTGCCAAGACAGCATTTGCGGCGTTCAAAGTGCCCGTCGTTTCAGCCGCAAAGAATCTCAAAGGCTTCGACCGGTCGATCGCCGGCGACGATGCGGTCGAACTCATTCCGGTGAGCAATCCTCTGGCGGTTTTTTCCGGCGGTTCGATGATGCTGGAGCTCAGCCAAAAAGGAAAACCCATTTCGGCTCAGGTGATTACGCTCCTGCGCCGCATTGACGGTTCCACCTCGGTGCAAGAGCAAACCACCGACGAGAAAGGCAGAGTTAACTTTGCCGTCGGCCCGGCGGATTCGTATCTCGCCCGCGTGAAAATTGACGAAGAAACGCCACGGTCGGATGGTCAAAAAGATAGAGCCAGCTACGAGTCCACTTATGTATTCCAGGTTTTCAATCGCCCTTAGTGCGCTGCTGGCGCTCTACGTGACACACGCGAGCGCCGGGCTCGCTCGTGCGCACGCCTATCCGGCGGTATCCATCCCCAACGACGGCGCGACCGTGAAAGAGCCTCCCCGCGAAGTGCGCATTCAATTTACTGAAGGGATCGAGATGGCGTTCAGCCAGATCACGGTCAAAGGACCAAACGGTGAGGTGGTGAGTCAAGGCAAGTTGCGCAAGCTCGCTGACGATACCATGGCCATTGATTTAAAGCCGCGTGGTCCCGGCAATTATTCCGTGGAATGGCAGGTGCTCTCGGTGGATACCCATATCACTGATGGCACGCTGCGCTTCACGGTCGGCGCAGCCGCCAAATAGGGGTTCGATGGTTGCGCTGGAAGCAACTGTCTCGGCGATCGGTTATATCGCGCTCGCGTGTCTTCTCGGCCAGTTGGTGGCGGCGGGTTTTTTATTGCCCAACGGCGAGCCAAAGGAATTGCGCCGTTCACTGATTGCTTGGGCGTTGATCTCCTTGCTTGTGTTCCTCGGCGCGTACGTGCTCGTGCTTTTCGTTCAAGGCGCAAAAATGCAACGAGGCATGCCCTCATCGGAGCTGCTGTCGCGCTATCTCACCATGACGCAGAGCGGTCAGGTATGGATCGCGCGCGAAACCTATGGCGCGGTGCTGGCATTGCTCACTTGGATGCTGGCGGGAAGGAAATCGAGCCCAAATGCAATTCGCTTTCTCGCAGTTCTAGCGCTTCCATTGGTCGCCAGCCGCAGTTTGACGAGCCACGCGGTCGCCGTTCGGGAAGACAGAATATTAACAGTCAGCTCTGATGCGCTGCACCTCCTCGCGACGGCTCTCTGGGCGGGCGGCTTGATGGGTCTATGGCGCCTATGTCGGCTCGCCGTAAGAGAGCGAAACCAATCACTCGCCCGGACGGAAAAGATCGTCAAGCGTTTTTCCCGGCTTGCTTTAGGTAGCGTAGCCATACTTGCTGTTACCGGGCTCTATCAGAGTTGGGTTCACGTCGGCGCTCTCGATGCGCTCGTTAATACGGATTACGGAAAAGTACTTCTGTTTAAGCTGACGCTTTTTTCCGTCATGCTCGGATTTGGCGCACTGAACTTTCTTTCCACTAGACGGATGTTGGCAAGGGCCGTCAGCCGAAATGAAAATGGTCACGTCGCGAGCAACAAGGCGTTGCGCAGAATCGGCGTAGAAACTTTAATGGGCTTGCTTATCTTTTGCGTGACTGGTCTGCTCACAGTCCTGCCCCCCGGCATTCATGCCGTGCATCAAGCTGCCGCAGCGACCGGCCAACCAAAATCTTTGGCGACAACCGATGCGACGAAGCGATTCCTCCCTGCGGATGGCGCGAACGTTAAAATATTGGCGCCGAAGGACGGACAATTATTCACCGGCGACAAGGTGCCTTTGAGATTTAGCTTAACCAAGGGAAGGCGCGGCCACCACGTGCACGCTTACGTTGACGGCGAACTCATGGGGATGTTTCAAAGCAAAGCGGGCACTTTGAACGGCCTTAAGCCCGGGCGCCATCTATTGGAGCTGCGAGTCGTCGCCGAAGATCATCAAACCGAGCTCGACGCTTTCGACCGCGTCGAATTTATGGTGAAGTAGGCCTGCAAGGAGTTTGAAACATGAACATTCTTTGTTTCGTATTCGCGATGGTGTGGATCGTGTCGTCGCCATGGTTTGCGTTGGCCCAACATGATCATTCAAAGGCCAAAGAGTCGCCCGCCAAACAGAGCAGCGCAAAGATCGCCCCAGCCATGTTGAAACCGGCCGAAGGAGCGCGCATCAAAATTCTCTCGCCAACGAAAGGTCAAGTGATCAAGGGCGACAAGGTCCCCATCGAGTTCAAATTAACTAAGGGCAAACGTGGCCACCATGCGCATGCCTACGTCGACGGCCAACTAATGGGCATGTTCGAAAGCGAAAAAGGCGCCCTCAACGGCATCAAACCAGGCAAACACACATTGGAGGTTCGCGTCGTGGCAGATGACCATCAAACCGAATTGGACGCCACAGATCGAGTAGAATTTGCGGTAAAGTAGCGCACCCGTTTCGTCAGAGGATAGCAAACCGAATGATCGCGATGAGAATTGCTAGGCTCGCAAGTTCGTCAAATCCGCTACTTATTTCGGCAAGATTTACCTGGAGAATAATTGTCTTCGTTGCACTTGCAACCATAGAACATGTCAACGCCGCCGATCGCGTGATCGACATGCGTGACGCGAAAGAAGTCATTCAAGCTTACCTCCGCGCCAGCTACGCCCGCGACTTCCTCGAGGCGTATCGGTTTATTTCGGCCGAAGACCGCAAAGTTCGCGACGTCAATCGCTATGTGCAACAGCGCGGTGCTTTTAGCGGCTTTACGCTCGAGGTCGGCAGGAAACTCAGCGAGTCGATCCAAGTCACCTTGGTTAAGACGGAGGAATCATCGAATCGCGCTCGATTCGAGATTCGCTATAAGGTTCCCGATCCGGCGAAAATTGCCCCACTCGTGGGTAACTGGGACCGTTTCCGATTGAACGCGCTACCGGCCGCCGAACGCAACGAGATTCTCAAGACGTTGGAAGAGCGAAAAAAAAACCGGGCCATTGAAATGAGCGAAGGGGAAGAAAAGTTCGAGCTTGTCAAAGAGAACAGCGAGTGGCGTGTCTTTTTAAACTGGGCTGCGGGCGTTAGCATTCCGCTCCGGCTCGATTTAGCGAAGGCACCGGGTTTAGACGTCCGTCTATCCACGGACCGAGTCGTCGTGGTGCCGGGTGATCTATTTGAAATTAACTTGAAAATAAAAAACCCGACGCAGCAGCCCGTCACTATGCGCATCGGTCATCTGGTTGAACCGCAAAACGTCGCCGACTATCTGGATTTTGTCCAATGCGGATTTCTTTTGCCGGTGACAGTTGCGGCGGGTGAAGAGCAAGAGTATTCCGGCACGTACATGCTCAGAGGAAGCGTCCCAGAAGGGGTGCGACAACTGACCCTCAATTATGACTTCAGAGTCGTCAAATAAATTTCTTGCAGGCTTGAGAGTCGTGGTCCTGGTTCTGTCCTCCCTCGCGCAAGCTGGACAGGCGTCCGAGATACAAAGGAACGGTCCAAAGAATCTTTCGCCTGTGAACGTAAAAGCGCCCGATTTTGTTCTGCTGGATCAGAATAACGAGCGGTTCGACTCGGCCAAGCTCCGTGGCAAAGTAGTCGCGCTGAATTTTATTTTTACAACCTGCTCGGATGTCTGTCCCATCTTCACGGCAAATCTGGCTCAGCTACAGCAGCATTTGAATAGTCGTTATGCCGGAGATGTTTTTTTCGTCAGCATCACCACCGACCCCGAGGTGGATTCACCCAAAGTGTTGAAAGGATATGCGCAACGTTACAACGCGGATTTCACAAACTGGGCTTTCTTGACTGGCTCGGAGGTCCAGCTCAGCCAGGTGTGGCAAAGTTTCGGCATCCGCGTCATCAGAAAAGCTCGCGGTTTGGTCCAGCACACAAGCCTAACCACCGTTATCGACCGGCAGGGTGTGCGGCGGTTTAATCATTTCGGCGAGAAATGGCGTACCAAGGACGTGGAAAACGATATGCTGTCATTACTGGAGAAGAAATCGTAATCGGAATTTTGCCCGAATCTAGAAGCCTAGTTGTTTTTGTGATTAATTGAGCTACCATCCGCGGTTGCGCAGAATCAGTCGTGAGGTGACAGTTATGAGCATCCTTCGCCCATCGATAGTCGTGGGATTAATGGTCAGTCTTGCCTTGCCCAACGCGACGATTCTTAATTTCGGCGGGCGCGGCTTAGTGGACCTGGCCCATGCTCAGGATTCAGTTTATGAATCCAAAAAGATTGTCCCGTTCGTGCCGTCGCCGCAATTCGTGGTCGACAAAATGATCGAACTCGCCGGCGTCAAAAACGGGGACGTCGTTTATGACCTTGGTTCGGGCGATGGTCGCATCGTCATCGCCGCGGCCAAAAAAGGCGCTAAAGCCGTTGGCTTTGAAATCGATGCCGACTTAGTCGGGGAATCCCGCGCGAATATTCAGAAGGCGGGCGTCCAGGAATCAGCGGAAATTCGAAACCAAGACATACTCACGGTCGATTTGTCGCCGGCGTCCGTGGTCACCATGTATCTCCTGCCGGATGTCAACTTGAAATTGAGACCAAATCTCCTGAGCCAGCTTAAACCGGGTTCTCGCGTCGTTTCTCACTCTTTCGACATGGGCGACTGGAAACCGGACAAAGTCGAACGCGTCGAGGGTCGCACGATCTACTTTTGGACCGTTCCTGAAAAGGGACGCTAGCTCCCTGGGGCTTCGTAACTGAAAGTTCGGATTGAAATAACGAATGCCCCTATTGATCAAAAAGGTTCTTCTCGCTACCTGCGCCAGTCTCATACTGGCGTCGCCGGTGCTGTTCTGGTTATACGGCCCTAATCTTGGTGATGATCCAGTTCCAGTTTTATCCAAGTATCTTCGGTTGCTCTACGCGCGCGATCTCGGCCAGGCTTACCGTCTGATTTCGGCGGTAGACCAGCGAGTAAAGAAACGAGACGACTACATGCGCGAGCGCGGCGCGTTTACCGGTTTCGCTCTTGACGCGGCGCGCAAGCTTGCGGAGTTGATCGAAATCCGCCAGGTGTCGCAGCAAGTGGACGGACCACGCAGCCGCGTCAAAGTGGCGTTGAAACTTCCCGATGCCAACGGCGTCGCGCCGCTACTGCTGGAGTGGGATGAGCAACGGCTCAATGCCTTGCCCGCGGCGGAACAGAAGAAGATCATCTCGAACATCGACCGTCTCGCGCATGAAAGGAAATTGCCGATGATCGAAGGCGAGGAAGAATTTATTTTGGTGAAGGAAAACTCCCAGTGGAGAGTTTTTCTCAACTGGGCCACCGGTGTAAAGGTCAAATTTGCCACAATCGTGCCAGCCGACGGCACGATTGTGGCCGAACCCATCACCCGAGAAACCATCGTGCGATCGGGCGAGCCATTCACCATCGGTTTCAAGGTCAAAAACCAGGCGTCCAATGATATTCACATCCGCATCGTTCACCTGGTAGATCCGGCGAAACTAAAGCAGTATTTGGATCTTGTCGAATGCGCGCTCTTGCTACCGGTGCGGCTTCGTCCTGGCGAAGAGCAGGTCTATAACAGCACCTATCTGGTGCGCGGCGACGTGCCCGACGGCACCAAAACTCTCGATGTGACTTATGAGTTTAAAGTCGAATCATAGCCGGGTACTCGTTGCGGTCCTGTTAGGAACGGCTCTCCTCCCTTCGGTCGTATCGTCTCATATTCCAATTCCACCCAAAGAGCCCAGTGAAATCGGTCGCCGTGTCGCAAAAAAGGCCGTACCGGAGTTCAAACTGACCGATCAGGACAACAAGCCGTTTCAATTCAGCAACACGCACGGCAAACTCGTTTTAGTGACTTTTATCTTCACCACCTGCCCTGACGTCTGCCCCCTACTGACGGCTAAGCTCGCCGCCGTCCAGCGGGCAATGGAAGAAAAGAAAACGAGAGATTACGCCCTGGTGAGCATCACTACCGATCCCGAGCGCGACGGCACCGCGGTATTGAAAGATTACGCCAACCGTTTCAAAGCCGACCTGAAGCATTGGTCTTTTCTAACCGGCTCGCGTCAAGAATTGACCAAAGTGTGGAAAGTATTCGGAGTCAACGTGACCAAGACCGAATCCGGACAGGTACAGCATACATCGTTGACGACGCTGGTGGATCAACAAGGTAATCGCCGCGTCGACTACTATGGCGATAAATGGCGGGAAGCAGAAGTTCTCAAAGACATCGACTGGCTCGCCCCTGTAAAGAAGTGAAGTCGACAGTTTCCTTCGTTTGTTGCAATCTCATTATTGGTTTGTGCCTTCTCGCTTTACCCGCGCTCGCTACCGAGCGCGATCAAGGCGTACTCGAAATCCGGATCAAAGATCACCGCGAAGCAATCGACGATTTTGCCAACCTTAATATCACCGTCGACAAAATATCGATCAGCCCGCAACCGGGACTTATGTTCTGGCAAACTGGTTGGAAAGACTTAACACCATCGATTGCCGCCATTGACCTAACCCAATACACCGGCAAAAATACCGCGCGGGTTTTTCGCAGCGATCTCGATTCCGGCTCGTTCGACGCCTTTCATCTTAAGGTCAAAACCATCGCCGCCCTGCTCAAAAAAACTCGCCGCGCCGTGCCGGTCAAAAATACCATCGGTCCACTGAAACTTTCGTTTCAAGTGCCCGCCCACGGCGAGACTCTCCTCGTGCTCGACCTCGTCGTCACCGACTTCTCTGACCACCCGCCGCGGGGATACGAGTTAGGAATCAAAGGCTACGAACTTTTTACCAATGGTAAGTCCATTCAGAAAGTTCCACCTGGATAGGCGCAAACATGTCTCGGCTTAGGTTTCTATCACTTTCTACTGTTTGAGCTGCCCCGGACACAAGCACCAAGAAAGCCACTCCATAGTCCGTCACGAACCGTGACAATAGTTTCAGTTGTTAAATTTCTTTGAGATCATCCCCACAACTCGCTCTGGGGAGTTTTATTTGCCGCGCGACTACTGAAAGTTCCTTTTTTCCTTACCAGGATCCCTCACTAACTAACATCGGTTACCACGCTCCCGATTTCCCGTCGCACGGCATTCCCGGTACGCGCGATGCGATCCGATCTACGCCGCGCGGGAGTTGTTTGTGTGCCAGCTCTGACGAATCCACAGTGACAATTGGCAATGCTGCCTGAAGGCATCGAAGAAAGAAGTCGCGTCAACCCACGACAAGCGATGCAACACGAGCTTTGGTTTTTCTCGATTCGGAATGTTCAGCGCTCGGCATGCTAGCTGCTTAGGGATCCAATGCCCGCGAAATAGTCGGGCAAGGCGAGGAACGAGCAGAAAGAAAAAACGCGTTCCTCGTTCAGCTAATTGTTGACGCGATGAACTGACAGCCCAAAGTGGTCACCACGGGCATCAGGGAGCGAGTGGTGAAACCGGCAACAGAATTTTCTGTGCCGGTTTTTTTTTGCTCCTGAATAAAGTGAACGAAACGCGAAAGGCGAATGGAGATATGGAGAGTACAATGAAGACTTTTTTAGACGCTCAGATGAAATGCCCACCATCAATCGTTAAGGTGCGGCGAGCCAGTCGAGCGGCCAACCGGTTCGTAACTTGGGCGACCATAGCAATTGTCGGCCTCCTTGCGAACATCGCCTACACCGTGCCTTCCTTCGCTCAAATCCTCGGAACGGCCCAACTCAGCGTCGAGCGTCGGGGGCACACCGCGACACTGTTAGAAGACGGCAAAGTCTTGATTGTCGGCGGCGACAATCAGAATGGAATGGTAAGCCAAGCGGAAATTTTTGATCCCATATCACAAACTTCTTCCCTCGCAGTCGCGTCAATTGTCGCGCGAACCGATCATACAGCCACCAGACTTTCAGACGGGCGAGTGCTCATCATCGGTGGGCGCGGCCAGAGTGGCTCTCTTACATCCACCGAAATTTATGATCCAATGACAGCTACATTCACTGCGGGACCGTCTCTGACAACGCCCCGCAGCGGCCATACGTCCACCGTTTTATCGGACGGTAAAATCCTCATTGCCGGCGGAGACGTTAGTGGCAGTGCCGAGCTTTACAATCCGGCCACGCAGAGTTTTGCGCTGCTTGCCGGGAGCATGAATACAGTTCGTAAATTTCACAGCGCCATTCTAACCAGTTCCGGCCAGGCGCTGATCGTCGGCGGCGTCAATGCGCAAAACGCTGTGCTCAACACAGGGGAAGTTTACGATCCTTCTTCGCAGTCTTTTTATCTCCCGCCAACCGACATGCAAACCCCTCGCGCCCTCGCCACATTACGGCTATTGCCGGACGGGAAGGTGCAGGTCATCGGCGGTGACTCGGATTTTTCGATGGAGATCTTCGATCCGCAGGTGGGGAATTTCAACGGTGT
>DASXSW010000676.1:0-3075 GCA_036505755.1 Binatia bacterium
CTGGCCCAAGCCGCTCTCTTCGCCTGCGTCGCGCGCGGCTTCGGTAGCGTGAAGGTGCCTCGAGATTTTGCCATCGGCTTTATTTTGGGCTTAGCAGTATTTCTTTTCTTCGTGAAATTCTTAAACGTCAATCTACCGGCCGGCTGGCTTGGACCGCTGCTAGGCGGCGCCGGAATCTAGCAAGCTCATGAGCGACACCTTTGGACTACTGCTACACGGCTTCAGCATCGCACTCACGCCGCTCAATCTATTGTGGGGATTCATCGGCGTAATGCTGGGCACGTTCATCGGCGTTCTACCCGGCGTCGGACCTGCGCTCACCGTGGCGATGCTGATGCCGCTTACGGTGAAACTCGATCCCACGGGCGCGCTGATCATGTTCGCAGGCATCTATTACGGCGCCATGTACGGTGGATCGACGACGACGATCCTGCTCAATACACCTGGAGAATCCGCGTCGATTGCCACAGCACTGGAAGGCAATCTGATGGCCAAAAACGGCCGCGCCGGACCGGCTCTCGCGACGTGCGCTATCGGCTCCTTCGTCGCCGGTACAATCGCGACGATATTGGTCACGCTGCTCGCCCCGATTGTTGTCGAGATCGCGCTCAAGTTTGGACCTGCGGAATATTTTGCGCTGATGATCTTCGCCTTCACCACAGTGTCGGCCGTAATCGGCAGCTCCACCGTGCGCGGATTGACTAGTTTGTTTCTCGGACTCCTGCTTGGCGTTATCGGGATCGACAGCCAAACGGGCAAGTCGCGCTTCGCTTTCGGCGTACCCGAGTTACTCGACGGCGTCGACGTCGTCGTGTTGGCAGTGGGACTATTCGCCGTCGGCGAAGCCCTATACGTTTCTGCCTACGCCAGCCGTCTCGAAGAAAAAATCGAAGAGCTCAAAGGTTCACTCTGGATGAACAAGAAAGATTGGCAGCGCTCTTGGCCCGCTTGGCTGCGCGCGACCGCGATTGGTTTTCCGTTCGGTTCGATACCGGCGGGCGGCGCCGAGATCCCAACTTTTCTGTCCTATGCGACCGAGAAGAGACTGACGAAGTATCCCGAGGAATTCGGCCACGGCGCGATTGAAGGCGTAGCCGGGCCGGAAGCGGCAAACAATGCTTCGGTGACGGGCGCGCTGGTGCCGCTTCTGACGCTCGGCATTCCGACGTCAGCAACTGCGGCGGTTTTACTCAGCGCCTTTCAGAACTATGGCATCCAGCCAGGTCCCTTATTGTTTCAAATGCAAGCCGACTTGGTGTGGGGTCTGCTCGCCAGCCTTTACATCGGCAACGTGTTGTTGCTTATCCTCAATCTACCGTTGGTGGGGATGTGGGTGAAGGTTTTGGAAATCCCTCGACCGCTGCTTTATGCGGGAATTCTTGTCTTCGCCACGCTCGGCGCCTACAGCCTGCATCAATCCACGGTGGATCTCATCATCCTTTATATTTTCGGTTTACTCGGTTTCGTGATGCGGCGATGGGACATCCCGGTGGCACCCGCTGTCATTGGATTGATCCTCGGCCCGCTCGCCGAGACTCAAGCACGTCGCGCGCTAGCCATCAGCCAAGGCAGCCCGGCGGTGTTTATCACGCAGCCTATTTCTGCGACGATTCTCGCAATCTCGTTTCTCTTGCTCGTTGTCCCAGTAATTGTTCAATTGAGACGTCGAGGTAAGCCAGCGATACTCCCTGAAGTTTGACGCTCTTTAACAATGCTAAGGACACGCTGCGCAAAATCCCAGATCCCTCACATGCGTTCGGGATGACATGCTGTGTTTAGCGTCCATCCGCAATACATGCCGAGGATCGAGGATGAAGGATCGAAGATCGCTATCGTCAATCCTCTATCTTCCATCCTCAGTTTTAAACTTTCTCCATGCCGATGGAGAACATCCGCTCCAGATCGTGGCGCGAGTAGACGCGAAATGCGATCAGCGTTTCCGAAGTAGTAATGCCTGGCACTGCGCGAATGTTCTCCGTCACGATTTTGGCAAGCTGATCGTTGTCGCTCGCACGCACGATCACGGCCAAATCATAGCGACCCGCGACAGAATAGACTTCGCTGACACCGTTCACGTCGGCGAGTGTTTCGGCAACTTTGTTGGTTTTATCTCTTTCCGTGTTAAGCAGAACGATTGCGGATAACATCTTTTATCTCCGTAATTTTTGAACCCGGCTATTTAAGAACCGTTTGGCGACACCGAATCGACTAAAACGAACGGTTGAACGTATTAAACGGCTTGAACTATTTGAACGCCGTTGAGAATTATCTCCACAGCTGATCAAAGAACCCGGACCGCTTCACCTCTTCGACGTAGCGGTTATCATAGTACGCCGTCACGGGCGTGCTCGCCGCCGCTTTGGCGTCGATGAGATTGCTCTGCACCATTTGCTTGACCATGCCGCGCAGCGCCGCTTCCGGCACGATGCCCTCCTTGGAATAATTCTCGGTCGCAAAGCGGTACGATTGCTCCGCCAAATCGGCGTCTTTCATCGGCATCCACTTGCTCATCACCTTCTTGGTGAATTCCCTGTCTGTCTGAATGATCTTTATCGCTTCCGCGGTGCCTTTGATAATTTTAATCACCGTGTCTTTGTCTTTTTCCGCAACCGAGCGGCGCGCAACGATGCCGTTGGTGATAAACGCAGTGAGTTTGGCGAGATCGCTCGGCGAAGCCAGCTCATTGTAACCTTGCTTCTTCAGCTGAAAGTTATACGGCGGCGAGAACACCGCGCCGTCCACCGAGCCGCGGCTCAAACCCGCGAAAGCCTCAGGCTGACCGCCCATCTGGAGAACCGTCACATTTTTAATGCCATAACCATCCAGCAAAGTTTGCAGGGCAAAATGCGTGACGGTGCCCAGCCGGCTCACGCCAAACTTTCTGCCCGTCATGTCCTCGGGTTTCTTAATCTCCGCTTTCACCATGACCGATTGCGTAAAGCGCGGCACCATCGCCGTAATGTGTATGATGTCACCGCCCTGTAAAATATTCGATATTACCGACGGGCCGCCCGATCCGGCGAAATCCGCCGCGCCCGATAACATCGCATTGAAGAGCGCGGACGAAGCGCCGAT
>DASXSW010000677.1:0-6834 GCA_036505755.1 Binatia bacterium
TGTTTGCTCTTCGCAGTGCAAGCGAACGACGCTGAGTTAAAAACGGTGGAAGGGATCGCGCCGAACGCAACCGAGCTGCACCCGCTCCAAGAAAAGTTCTGGGAACTGCACGGCCTGCAGTGCGGCTTTTGCACGCCCGGAATACTGCTCACCGCGGAAGCACTATTAAGAGAGATACCAAATCCGAGCGAAGCGGAGATCCGCGAATGGCTCAGCGGCAACCTGTGCAGGTGCACGGGCTATCAAAATATCGTTACCGCAATTCAGGAAGCAGCGAAGACTTTAAGCGAGCGGCGAACCTAGATTGAAATTCCGATTCCCTCGCCTGTGAAACGGGCTAGGGTGAGGGTAACGATCGGAATTCTGAAAAAAGCAACAGTCTGACAAAGTTTCAATGCCCTACATCGGATCGAGAGTTAAGCGCAGGGAAGACGTGCGGCTTTTGCGCGGCATCGGCAAATATGTCGGCGATATTCACCGCGCCGGCATGGTGCATGCCGCGATTCTGCGGAGCACACTCGCGCACGCGCGCATCGTAAAAATAGCTGCGGCAGCGGCGCTGAAATTGCCCGGCGTCGTCGGTGTCCTCACGGCCGCCGATATGCCCGGGCTGAATACTATTCCCATGCGCACCGGAGTTATTCCCGGCTTGGAGCGCTCGCAGCAAACTCCGATTGCGACGACGAAAGTCCGTTACGTCGGCGACCCGGTCGCCGTGGTCGTCGCGGAGAATCGTTACATCGCCGAGGACGCTCTCGAATTGATCGACGTTGAATACGCGGCCTTGGGCGCCGTCATCGATGCGCGCGCGAGCATGGATCCGGACGCGCCGCAACTTCACGACGCGGTGCCGAACAACATCGCGGCCAACTTTCAAGTTAACGTCGGCGATGTCGATGCTGCCTTCGCCGACTCGAACTTGGTCTTAGAAGAAGAGTTCACTACCCAGCGTCATTCCGCCGTGCCGCTGGAGAATCGTGGCTTGGTAGCGGAGTGGGACGAGGGACGCGGTTTTTTGACGATGTGGGGCCCGACCAAGATGACCCATACCAACTGGCGCATTCTCTCCGAGCTCATCGGTTTACCGCAGAGCTCGATCCATTTCATCGAGCCGGAAGTCGGCGGTGGCTTCGGCGGGCGCGGCGAATTCTATCCGGAAGATTTTTTGATTCCCTTCGCCGCTATGCATTTCCGCAAACCGATTTGCTGGATTGAAGACCGCTCGGAGAATCTCAAGGCAATGAACCAGTCGCGCCAGCAAAATCACCGGGTAAAAATCGGCGTGAAAAAAGACGGCACGATCATGGCGATGGATGCCGAGATTCTTTTCGACATGGGTAGCTACACGCGCACTCACGGCGGTGTCCCAGCCATCGCCGCATCGGCAATGCTGCGCGGTCCGTTTCGGGTAAAAAACTATCGCTGCAATGTTTTCTGTGTTCTGACCAACAAGACGCCCGTAGGCACGTACCGGAGCCCGGGACGCTACGAAGCGAATTTTGTCCGCGAACGGTTAATGGATATCATCGCGCATCGTCTCAAACTCGATCCCGCCGACGTAAGAAGACGCAATCTGATCCGCCACGAAGAAATGCCCTACGATCTCGGCAAGCATCCTTTTCACTACATGGTTTATGACACCGGCGATTTGCCGGGCCAGTTCGAGCGTGCGCTGGAGCGCTTCGGCTATGAAAGTTTCAAAGCCACCTGCGCTGCCGCAAAGCTCGAAGGTCGTGCTGTCGGCGTCGGCATCGGCTGCTTCGTCGAAACCAGCGGCATCGGCCCGTGGGAGTATGCTCGCATCGAGGTCGATAATGCCGGCCAGGTCGTCCTTTACTCCGGCTGCAACTCGGTCGGCCAAGGCATCGCGACGGCGCTGAGTCAGATCGTTGCCGATGAGCTGCAAGTTGCCATCGAGAATGTGCGCGTGGTGCATGGCGATACGGCAAAAGTTCCTTACGGCAACGGCAGCAACGCCAGCCGCTCCACCGTGATGGCCGGCAGCGCCGCCGTCGGCGCGTCGCGTAAAGTCAAAGACAAACTCTTGCGACTGGCATCGGCTGGTTTGGAAATCGATACCGCCGACCTGATCCTGCGCGATAGCCGCGTCGTCGCCCGCGGCGCGCCGGAACGGTCCCTCGGTTTCGCCGAGCTCGCACGCTTGGCGTTGCCGGATCCGGCGCTCAAAAGCGGCATAACCCCCGGGATCTCCGAAGAAGATTTTTTCGCCACCGATAAGCGGCCGTTTCCTTACGGCGTGCACGTCGCAGCGGTGGAAGTTGACCAGGAAACCGGCAAAATCAAGATCCTCGATTATCTCGTCACTGAAGACCTTGGCCGAAAGATCAATCCCATGATCATCGAAGGCCAAATGGCTGGCGGTCTGGCGCAAGGAATCGGCGGGGCCCTGCTGGAAGAGTTCGTCTACGATGAAGACGGCCAACCGTTGTCGACGAACTTCATGGATTATTTGCTGCCGACGGCGATGGAGGTACCCAAAGCGCAGTTGATCTCCACCGAAGATTTTCCGAGCCCGCATAATCCGCTTGGCGTGAAGGGAGCGGGCGAAGGCGGCATCACCGCGGCGGGTGCGGCGTTGGCAAACGCCGTATCCAATGCATTGGGTGTTGAAGTCAAAAAATTGCCGCTCAAACCGGACTACATTTTGCGGCTCATAAAAGACCGCGAAGCTATCGGATAAACTTGGGATGCTAATTATATGAGTAAATCCCGATGACCGTTCAACAAATGATAGACGTTCATGCCCACGTCTATCCCGCGGGCTGTTTCACCGAAGTGATCAAGACCCGCGCCGACTTCAAGCTCGTCGATAATCCGCGCGGGCAATCGCTTCTCTGCCGCGGCAGCCACGTCATGTCGATGCCCATGGATCAGGACAACTTGCCCAAACGACTGGCGTCGATGGACGAAGCGGGCATCGCTACGGCGATACTTTCCGTGGGCACGCTGAATATCGGTTGGGCCGGTTCCGGCGACGCCGCGGCAGCGCACTTTGTGGGCTTGCCGCGGGTTGCCGGCAATATCCAAGTCGTTTTCGATTTGTCGCTGTGCTGCCGTGCACGAAGCAGAACGAGATGCTGCAAGAGTTGGATCGCGCTCTCGGTATGGGCGCTGCCGGCGTAGGCATCGCAACCAATGTCGGCGACTTTCAGTTACAGGCGCCCGAGCTCCGAAACTTTTGGCGCGAGATGAGCCGCCGTAAGCTCATGGTGCTCGTGCACCCGACCTATCCCTGCGACGCGCCGCAGAACGATCCGGGAACCTTTCTTTCCGTAGGATATCCGGGTGAAACAGCGATGGCGGCAACGAAGCTCGCTCTTTCCGGGACTCTCGAAGAGTGCCCTGACGTAAAGATCGTTTGGTCACACCTCGGCGGCGGTTTGGCGATGATCTTGGATCGCATCGATCGCGGCTACCAACGGTTCTCCAGCTGTCCCATCCGCCCAGTTATTATCTACGCCGCTGTTACTTCGATACGGCGTGTATTCATGGTCCGGCGTTGGAATGCGCTCGCGCGACTTGGGGCGTCGACACACTGGTTTTCGGCACGGATGTGCCGCATGTGCCGAATGCCGAGAAGGACACGGTCGATGCATTAAAAAATACCGGATGGTCGGCGTTTGAGCTTGATGATATTTTTGGCGGGACGGTGCGCAAATTGATGGCGTAACAGCTTTGTGCAAGGTTCAATGTTCAAGCGTTCCCTAGAAGAATTTCGAGAAATTCACGGTAAAGCGCAACGGCAAGAGTTCACTTTCACCTTACTGAAGAATTGAATTTGCAACTGTGTACATAACTCAACTAGGGACATTTTTTGCCATTGAGAAACGGACAAACAATCAAGGGTACATCGCAATTTCGCGAAGCCGAAAGTGGAAGAAAGCAAACTGGCCAATTACAATGAGCATCGCCTCCGGCTGAGAAACAGCACAAAGCAAGTTACGTAAGTCTAACGCTATCTCCTATTTTTTTATGTCTGGCGAAGCGCCAATTTTTTCGCTATGAATAGGACCGTTTATATTTGGCCTGTGGTGAGACTGGCCTGTTGGTGTTTAGTTAATGGAATTCTTCGCAAATCCTGAGTTCTGGGTCCGTTGGTTCGGCATCGTGATCCTCGACCTTAGTTTGGCCGGCGACAATGCTCTGCTCATCGCCATGGCAGTCAGGACTCTTCCTCCTCGCGAGCAGTTTTTAGGACGAGTTGGCGGCACCTTCGGGGCGGTGGCGCTCCGGTTCGCATTTATTGCCATAATCACGCAGCTTCTCAGGATTCCCTATCTCCAGGCCGTCGGAGGCTTAGTTTTGATCTGGATCGCCGTCAAGCTACTCCGTCAGGACGCGGGCGGGGAGGGACGTGAGGTACGGCATGGAACCACACTTTGGGAAGCCATCTGGGTTATCATCGTGGCCGATATAATCATGAGTCTGGATAACGTCTTGGCGGTGGCGGCCGCCTCTCACGGTGATCTCGCTCTAGTGATCTTCGGCATTGGACTGTCGATCCCCGTTGTTGTCTGCGGGGCCGGTTTCCTGGCCAGACTAATGAACCGTTTTCAGTGGATTGTATGGCTTGGCGGCGGGATCCTCGGCTGGGTGGCAGGCGAGATGGTCGTCGAGGATAGAAACCTCCATGCTTGGCTTGAGCCTTGGGCGGGTTTCCTCCCATGGACACTCCCAGCTCTGCTCGCCGCGGCTCTGATCTCACTGGGATGGTGGTTGGCGCGTCGGGGCGAGCAGGGCGAACCCATGAATGTCTAAGATGAACGCTTCTGCCAGGTCCGCCTCTACCTGAACGACTTCGGCGAGGCGGCGGACCTCTTCATATTTTCTTGGCAGCCATCGCCTGCCTGGACTGATCTAGTTTGTCCCTCGCGCCCTGCAAGTCCGTCGGAACAAATTCGCGTTTATTCCTTAGTTCCTCAAAAATTTGTTATCGGAAACGCAGGTTGCACAAGCACCACTGCCGAGAACCACGCCCGGCAAAGATGAGGTCGGTGCTTTCGACGACCAAAGGGTGAACGGGGAGTTTTTCCGTGAGAACTTGTTAACGTCCAAACCGCCCGCGTTGATCCCGGGAATTTTGTAATGTTGACGTAACGGCCACAGTCTGATAGGCAACTCTCACGTGAAAGCCAAGATCGCCCTCTTTCTCTCACTCCTTTTAGCATTTTCTCTCTTTGCAGATGGCATCGATGTGCGTGCCGACCTCGATGACGACGCCGAGGAAGAAGCTTCTTCGATCGACGCCCTTGTTATCTCGTTAAGGTTCAAAGATTCGGGGCGTTTACGCAGCCGTCGGACCACAACCAACTCATCAGCGCTGTCGGGCGGGTTCGGTGTCCGATCAGAAAATTTTCTCTCCGCTGCCAGGATAAAAAAACCGTCCACTTTTTCGCAACAAGAGCTTTATAGCCTTCAGCAAGTCTATCGCCTTTAAATACCCTCACCTTAGGCTCTCTTTTATCTATTGGACCTGGTCTAGCTCAAGATCGGTCCCAACAGATTCTTCGTGTCCCAGCCATTTGACGTGAGCGCGAGGAAAAGCCGCGCCGCGGCAATTAAAGAATGGCCTGGCTTGGGACGGCTAAGGAGATTCGAATGAACGCTTTGAAAATGACTTTTCTCATGACGTTTCTGACCGTGATTGTGGTCAAAGTTGGTAGGGCACTGGGTGGCGCAGAGGGCGCGTTGATCGCTCTCATGATCGCTTTAGTCGTCCACGCAATCAACTACTGGTTCATCGACAAAATCATTCTGCGCATGCACGGTGCAAAGGAAATTCAACCCGATGGCCTGCCGGGGCTTTATCGCACGGTGCAAAATGTAACATGCCGGGCACAGATGCCCATGCCCAAGTTCTATTTGCTTCCCCGACGGACGGCGACTGCCTTTGCCACCGGCAGAGACGAGAAGCATGCTGCAGTGGCGGTTACTGAGGACATCCAAACCCTAGATGAAGCCAAGCTCGAGAGCATGCTGGCTCGTGGACTGTCCCGCCTCAAGAATCGCGATCGGTTCGGTGGAACGATCACAGCCAGTGTAACCGGGGCGATTTCCGCACTGGTCGACATCGGCAAGTAAGGAATGAAACAACTATGTTATCATCCATGAGCGTATTGAGCGCCAGTGGGACAGCGAAACAGCGCAGTATATCAGGCTGGAAAAAAATCTGAGAAGGTCCGCTAGAAACAAAATGCTTTCAACCACCCATTTTAAACAAGTCCTCTGGCTCGTCGTAGCTGTTACCCTGGCATTGCAGTGGGTTGCCCTCCACATTTCAAGACTGCATCTGGAACCTCAGTGGGAAGCGGTGTCCTCTGGGCTGGGTATTTTTGGGGCAGCCTTCCTCCTTTCATGGGCGGCGGAACTTGCGCAAAAGGATATTCCGCAAGCGCTGGCGATCGCGCTCCTCGCACTGATTGCGGTGCTGCCGGAGTATGCCGTCGATATGTATTTCGCGTGGACGGCAGGAAAGGATCCCAAATACACGGCCTTTGCAATGGCCAACATGACCGGTGCAAATCGATTATTGATCGGCGTCGGCTGGGCGGCCGTCGTGGTAACGTATTGGTTAAAATCCGGAAAGCGGGCGGTGAAGCTCGAACCGGGTCACGAAATCGAGATTTTATATCTCGGAGTCGCGACGATCTACTCCTTCATAATTCCTATCAGAGGGCGGCTTGATCTCATCGACGCTGCGGTGCTGATCGCTATCTTCGTCTTTTACATGCGTGCCGCATCGAAGGCTGAACACGTCGAAACGGACCTTGAAGGCCCGGCGGAGATGATCGAAAGTTGGGGCGAACGCAGTCG
>DASXSW010000678.1:0-12549 GCA_036505755.1 Binatia bacterium
AACATGCTGTAGCGAACCGAGTCACAATCGTCCTTTTTTGCTTTGCCGCCAGGTTCATCCTGTGAGGAATTGTGGTCGCAAGGCGCTTGCAACTTCGCGTGCATGGAGCGGAGATCGGAGCACGCATGCGCCATCGCCGTCCAAACGACGGAAGTGATCAATACGACGGCGACAAGGGAGAACGGGCGTTTTGACATGAGCTTGCTTTTCACCGCTTCAGAATGAAACCCACGGTAAATAGCTTTTCATTTCAAGTCAACCCTATCTTTTTTATCTAATCTTTCGCTCGCGGCTTCGATCACTAGGAAGCTCTTCGCGCATCCTAGTGCTCTTCCGTGTCGAGGGCCGCTTCTTCGCTTGATGTTAGTGCTGACGCGCGTTGTGCATGAGCTGCGGTTTCGATGCGGTTGTCCTCGCGGGCCGGTCGTGAATCGCATTCTACGCGTTCACGGGAGCCCAAGAATCGCGCGCGCCGGGGGCTGGGAAGAAGCGTAGTCCTAATAAAGGCGGAGGTAGAAATAATGGCGCTCATCGGCGTCCAAGTTATAAAGCCAAGGATCGAAAATTGGACGGACAAGATTTCTTATATGGGAAAGAGCCGGACGACTCAAACTCGACACGGATTTTCCAAGATCTCAACCAAAAAAACCGCATTAGCTCATTCCAAAAAAAACGGGAGGGAAACGTTCTGTCCCCCTCCCGCCCGCAAAACCGGTCCACCATTGCGCTAAAATTGATAAAGCACCTGCACGGCCATAGTTGTTTGGTTAGCGTCCGCGTTACCACTTCCTCTTTGAAAGACCGCTCGATTCGCGAAGTCTTGCCGCACCTCGGCCCGCCCCAGAAGCATCTTAGTGAACTTGTAAGTTCCGGTCAGAGTAAATTCACCCAGGGCAACGTTGTGTATAGTCTTCGTGGCCGCAAAGCCGAATGTCCTCGCCGCTTGGAGATCCAAGAACGCCTCTGCCCTAAGCGCCGTACTGAAGCGGTCGGTCCAGTCGTAGGAGGCGACACCCGATATAGTATGCCAATACGATTGGCGATTGCCCGTTGGTGTCGGCGCTTTGGCTTCGGCACCAAAGGTATAATCCAGAAGAAGGGTGAGCGAATCCATTGGTTTTATTGTCGCGACGTTGCTCCAGGTTACCCGCTGCCGGCCATTGTTGTTTCTCTGTTCAGGGCCGACAACGAGGCTGCTTGCCAACGCAAAACTATCCGCTGGCGTAAAATTAACCCCGCCCAAAAATGACGGCACGTGGTTGTTATCATGAGGGTCATCCCATCCGGTAACGAGTCCACCAGTCACGCTAAGCGTCTTGAGAACCGGATAGGTAAAAAGACCGCCCAAGTGGCGAAAGGGAATAGCATAGAAAAAGTCGAACGAATTGGTGATGTTGTAGTTGTAAGAGCCAGGCTGCGAAATGATTTCCGCTCCCAACAGCGTTACAAACAAACCGCCCTTGAATTGGAGCCCCTCACCGACCGGGATGGTAGTAGTCACATACGACTCGAACAACTCGGCTGACGGTTCCTTATGAAAGTTTTTCCCCCACAAGGTGCTTTCCCTTAACAACTCTGCCTCCCGGCCAAACATACCGGATAAATGGAAACCAACGCCCCAATCCTTTTCCGGCTTGTCCAACGTAAGATTGAAGTTATTGAATTCGATCCTGTTGTAGTCCTTGTTGAAGATCCGACCGCTGATGTCGGTTGGCCTATGCGGATGATTAGAACTCCAGTTATAAGCGCTGTCGAGAAAACCGCTGATGCCGATGCCCAAGGCCTTTTCCAAAGCGCCTTTGCCATTGGCGATGGCATTATCAAGGGGACCGACGCAACAGTCTAAGCTGAGCCACCCCGGTCCGAGAGGCTTTTCCTCCGCCTCGGCTGGTTTCTGTTCCTCGGCTGCCTTGGCGATCTCCAACGCCAAAAAAAATATCCCAAGCCCCAGCACTATTCCCGCCAATTTGTATTTCATCTCGTATTCTCCTCCCAAACAGAAGTTGCGACATTAACACACCGTAACACCAATGTTAACGGGTTTTGAAAAAATCGAGCAATTAAAATGCCACGAACAAGTTATTGGCCAAAAATTTTATCTACGTGAAATTCAAGTGTTTTCACGAAACAGGTAGCTTGAAAAATTATCTTGTGCCTAAATTGTAATCAGCACCTGTCAATTTTCTGAGCAACGCGTGAGGTAGTCAGGTCAAAGACTGCGACTTCGAGCGGACATGCCGTTGCCCGTTAACAAATGAGGTCGAAATCTCCCTCGTTCGGTGCCGCCCAAACAAACTTTGCCGATTGGAATCGCACTTATAATGACTGTCTCAGTTATCGTCAACAGGAAATTCCAACACTTTCCGCACCCGCACTGCGCAGGCCTTGAGCTCCGGTTGCCGCGACACGGGATCGCGCGCGCTAGTCGTCAGATTGTTCGCGGCTTTGAAAAAACCCTCGTCCCGTCCCCAATGAAAAGGCAAGAAGCAGGTGCCGCGGGTGATTTCATCCGTGGCTCGAGCCTGCGCCATGACTTTGCCGCGGCGCGAAATGATTTCGACGAAATCGCCATCCAGAATATTGAAGCGGCGCGCGTCGGCGCGGTTAAGTTCCACAATCGGGTCGGGCGCGCTGCGCCTGAGCGCCTGGTTTTTCCCGGTGCGCGTCATCGTGTGCCAGTGATATTTCACTCGTCCCGTAGTCAAAATTAGCGGGTATTCGTCATCTGCACTTTCAACCGGAGGCGCGTGCTCAACCGCGATCAGATTGGCCTTGCCGTCAACGGTGCGAAAGCGGCCGTCTTCATAGAGCCTCGTTGTCCCCGCATGTCGCGCCTTCGGACATGGCCATTGTAACGGTCCTTCGATCTTGAGCCGATCGTAGCTCGCGCCCGAGAGATCACAGCGCGTTCCCGCGGTCAACGCGGCAAACTCGGCGAAAATTTCTGCAGACGATGGGTAAGCAAAGGCGGCGCCGAATCCCAACGCCTGGGCAAAGAGCGAAATAATTTTCCAGTCCGGTAATGCCTCACCCGGCGGCGCGGCGAGCTGCGGCATATACGTCATGCGTCGTTCGGAATTGGTCATCACGCCTTCCTTCTCGCTCCACTGCGCCGCCGGCAAGAGCACGTGCGCGAAGCGGCTGGTCTCCGTCGGATGATAAGCGTCTTGCACGACCACCAGCTCGGCCAGGCGCAGCGCCTTTTCGATCAAGTCGAGGTCCGGCGCGGAGGCTGCCGGATTGGTGCAGAGAATCCAGATCGCCTTGAGCTTTCCTTGTGCGAGTGCTTCAAACTGCTCGAGCGCCGGCAATCCGGGCTGAGACCCAATGCGTCCGCATGGGACACCCCAAAAGCGCTCTACTTCCTCGCGATCGGTTGGATCTTCGACGCTTCGGTAGCCCGGCAGCATGTGCGATAGACCGCCGACCTCGCGGCCACCCATCGCGTTGGGCTGACCGGTCAATGAGAACGGCCCCGAACCCGGCTTGCCGATCTTGCCGGTAGCAAGGTGCAGGTTGATGATCGCATTGTTCTTCTGCACGCCGACGGAACTTTGATTGACGCCCATGCTCCAGAGCGTGAGCGCGCTCTGCGCCATGCCGAAGATCAACGCCGCTTCGACGATCAGACATTCCGGCACGCCGCAAATTTCTTCGGCAACTTTAGGTGGGCATTTCTTGACGATTTCTCTGAGGGCGCGAAAACCGTTGGTATGCCGGCTGACAAAATCGCCATCGATTAAATTAGCTTCAATGAGCACGCACAGCATGCTGTTCAGTAGCGCGATATCCGTGCCCGGTCTGATCGCCAAATGAAGATCGGCGAAATCGGCGGTCTCGGTCCGGCGTGGGTCAACGGCGATGATCATCACTTTTTTCGGATCGCTGTGCTTTCGCTCTTTGATTCTTTTGAAAAGCACCGGGTGGCAATCGGCTGTGTTGGTGCCGATAAGAAAAAAACAATTGGTCTCGTCGATGTCGGCATACGAGGTTGGCGGACCATCGCAACCGAGAGATGTTTGATAGCCGGCCACCGCCGACGCCATACAAAGGCGTGAGTTAGTGTCGAAGTTGTTGGTGCCGAGAAATCCTTTGGCCAGCTTGTTGGCAACGTAATACTCTTCGGTGGTCAACTGTCCCGAGCCGTAAAAGGCCACCGCGTCGGCGCCGTGCTCGTCAATGATCGCGCGAAATCTTTTGGCCAAATAGGCCATCACCTGCTGCCAAGAAACGCTTTTGAACGGCCCGTCCTGACACTGGCGCACCTGAGGATGGAGTAAGCGATCGTTCGTTCTGAGAATTTCCGGCAGGTAGACAGCCTTGAGGCAGAGATCGCCGAGACTCGATGGATGGTCGGGGTCGCCTTTGATTTTCGCTACGGCGCCGTTGCTTATTCCCGCCAAGAGCCCGCAGCCGACGCCGCAGTAGGGACAGTAAGTTTTTTCCCAGCGCTCGATGGCGCCGTTTTGATCGTTGTCCACAAATCTTTACTCGCTATCGAAATTACCCCCCCCCTCGATCCTCCCAACACGCAGGGGAGGAAAGCATGCCCTGAGCACCGTCGAAGGGACGCGGAGCACTTCGCTCACGTCGTCGACAAACTTCGCCATAGCTTGCGATATTTGCGGCGGAAACGGTTGAAGCCGGTATGTTTCTCAATGACGAACAGCTCCTCGGGTTTAACCCCGCGCTTGGTCATCGCCGTTTGCCGCGCTTCGGACGCCGAAAGCATCCTGCCGCCACGCTTCGCCCTGCCTTCGAGAAAGCTCAGAAGTTGCTTGCGTGCCTCGTGGTATTCTGGATCGTCGATGATTGTCAGGCGGTCTCGCGGCCGCTCGAATGGCACGGTGACGATTTCTCCGACGGTGGCAGCTGGGCCGTTGGTCATCAGCACGATCCGGTCGGCGAGCAACAGCGCTTCGTCAACGTCGTGCGTAACCATGAGCACGGTCTTGCGCGTTTCAGCGCAGAGCCGGATCAACTGGTCCTGCAATTCCATGCGAGTGACGACGTCAAGAAGACTGAATGGCTCGTCGAGCAGTAACACTTTCGGTTCCAGCGCAAAGGCGCGGGCGATGCCGACGCGCTGGCGCATGCCGGCGGAAAGCTGTTCCGGCTGACAATCCGCAACATCGTTCAGCCCTACGGAACTGAGAAACTTATCGGCGACCGCTTTACGCTCCTTGCGTGTCTTTCGGTCATTGATCTGCTCCAGGGCAAGCAACACGTTTTCCCGCGTGCTCAGCCACGGCAGCAAGGCGGGAGATTGAAATACCACGCCGCGGTCGAGCCCTGGGCCAATAACTTCGCGGCCGGCGACAATCACTCCGCCTTCCGTGGCATCGTTCAACCCCATCGCGATGGAGAGCACGGTGGATTTGCCGCAGCCCGAGTGGCCGACGATGCAGACAAATTCGCCTTCGCTTATGCGTAGGTTAAAATCCTTGACAATGACCGAGGGGCCCTGCTCGGTATCATAGGTTTTGCCGAGACCGGTGAGTTCGAGAAATGGGATCATCGATACGGTTCCTCTTCAGTTAAGTAGGATTCCTTGCCGTTCCGGGCCGAACCAGTAGCAGAGTCTTTCCCTTCGCGCATAAGAATGCTCACGGTTTCGCGCCGCACCCGCTGATAGCTCGCCTCGCGATTGAGTTCGGCGCGCGACCGCGGATGGGCCGTTTCAACGCGGACCGCCGGTCCGAGGGTGGCGCCAGTTCCACTGGTCAGCGTGTAGATCGAATCGGCAAGCAAGATCGCCTCGTCGATGTCGTTGGTGATCATCACCACGGTTTTCCGGGTTTCCATCCAGATGCGTCCCAGTTCTTCCTGCAGCGTGCCGCGCGTGAGCGCATCGAGGGCGCTGAAAGGCTCGTCCATCAGAAGTACCTTGGGGTCCATCGCCAGACCTCGGGCCACGGCGACCCTCTGGCGCATGCCACCAGAAAGTTCCCGTGGCACTTTTTTCATCGCGGCGCCGAGGTTCACTAAACGAATGTAGTGCTCGGCGCGCTCGCGTTTCTGTGATGCTGCGAGATCAGGCGCCACGGCATCGACGGCCAGATAGACGTTTTCAAAAACGTTCATCCACGGCAGCAACGAATAGTTCTGAAACACTACGCCGCGGTCGGGGCCCGGCCCATCGATCGGCTTGCCTTCGAGAAGGATCTTGCCGAGATCGGGTTTGAGCAGGCCGGCGATCAGCGAAATCAAAGTCGTCTTGCCGGACCCGGAGCGGCCGACGATGCAGACGAATTCGTTTTCATCTATTGCCAAATTGATATTGCGCAGCACCGGCAGCCGCCCGCTGCCCTCGGCGGCAGCGCGCTGAGTGCGCGCAAAGCTTTTGTCGACTCCGCGGATTTCGAGATAGGCCATGCGCAAAACCTCAAGCGGTCTTAAAGCGCCGCTCGACCACGCCCATGAGCCGGTCCAATCCGAAGCCAATAAGACCGATGGTGATGATGGAGAGAAGAATGTGGGAGTAGACCAGGCTGTTATATTCTTGCCAGAGGAAACCGCCCACTCCGGGAGCGCCGGTGAGCATCTCCGAAGCAACGATGACTAGCCAGGCAAGCCCCAGGGAAAGGCGATATCCGGTGAAGACATACGGCAGCGAGCCGGGGATAATGATGCGTCTGAGGGTCTTCAACCGGGAAAGCTTCAACACCTTGCCGACATTGAGATACTCGGGGCTGATACTTCTAACTCCGACCGCAGTGTTGATCACTGTGGGCCACATGGCACAAGTGGCAATGGTGAAAATGGCGGCGGGCTCTGATTGTCGAAAGAGGACCAATCCCAGCGGCAGCCACGCCAACGGAGAGATCGGGCGCAAAATCTGAATCACCGGATCGAACGTGCGATGAAAGACGCCGGAAAGGCCAAGGAGAAAGCCTAGAGGCGTGCCGATGATAATCGCGAGCAGAAAACCTTTCGCTACCCGGATCAGACTTAAAAAAGCGAACCTGCCGATTCCCTGATTCATCTCTCCGTCCTTGAAAAAAGGATTTAGGATATAGAGTTTGCTCTCATCCCAGGTCTTTAGCGGCGAAGGCAGATCCTTCGCTATCGTCGTGCTGATCATCGTCCAGATGAGCAGCATGACGCCGATGCCCATCATAGGCAGAACCATGGTGGCAAAATCGATTCGCTTGGTCATTTTGTACCTCTACGCGATGCTGTTGATAGGAAACTTTTTGGCGTACTCTTCCGGCTTGCTCGGATCGAACTCGACCCCGTCGAACAGCGTCTCTTTCTTCATGTCCTCTTTTGGCATCGCTATGCCCATCTCTTTTGCGACTTCACGTTGAAGCTCGGGTCGGAGCACTTGATTGACCAGGCCTTTGTAATCGGGCGCCTCTTTCACCATGCCCCAGCGGCGAAACTGCGACAGCCACCACACGCCGTGAGATTTCCAGGGAAAGTTCGTATTGCGCACGAAAAAGGTCATGTAGTTCGGATCCTTTTCTTTCCGCCCGTCGCCATAATCGTAATCTCCCAGCATGCGCCCGAGGATCACTTCTTTTTGGGTATTGATATATTGCGGGCGCGACACCACCTCGGCCATATGCGGGCGGTTCTCTAACTTATCGATGTGCTGGCTCGACTCGAACATCGCCCGCAGGATCGCCTTGACCGTCTTGGGGTTCTTGTCGGCGAACTCTTCAGTAAAAGCGAGGACCTTTTCGGGGTGGCCCTTCCACATCTGCTGCGTGGTGATCGCCGTAAAGCCGATGCCGTCGGCGATGGCGCGCGCGTTCCATGGCTCGCCGACGCAAAACCCGTCCATCTTGCCGACCTTCATATTCGCCACCATTTGCGGCGGAGGAATGGTGATCAACGTCACGTCTTTGTCCGGATGTATTCCACCTGAGCCAAGCCAATAGCGCGTCCACATGGCGTGCGTGCCGGGCGGAAAGGTCATGGCGAAAGTCATCGGCGTGCCCGCCTTCTTGGCTTGTTCAACCAGGGGCTTGAGCGTCTGCGGCGTCTTTGCGCCTTTAGTCAATAGCTCCTTCTCGAGTGTAATCGCCTGGCCGTTGCGATTGAGCACAAACGGAATGAGGAGGTTCTTCTTCGGCGAGCCCAACAGCCCCATAGTCGAGGCGAAAGGCATGCCAAAGAGCATGTGCGTCGCCTGGTTTTCGCCCAGAGTCAGTCGGTCGCGGATAACCGCCCAGGATGCTTCTTTCGAAATGATCGATTCGATTCCGTGTTTTTTGAACAAGCCCAATTCATGCGCCATCACGATCGACGAGCAATCGGTTAACGCGATGATGCCGAATCGGACACTGGTTGTTTCAGGCCCATCGGCGGCGTAGGCGCCGCCGACCCAGCCTCGCGGCATGCCGGCGACCAAGGCGCCCATGGCGCCAGTCGAGACTTTGAGAAAATGCCGCCGCGTAATCGCTTTCGAGTTTTTTCGCTTGGTTTTTTCAGCCGCCATCATCCCTCCACGATAATTTGCTCGCCGTGCGCGATCAATTTAAAAACTTTCACCTTTAGCTTCGGATCCGTCGAGCACGCTCCGGTCTTGAGATCAAACTTATATCGGTGAAGAGGGCAGACCACTTCGCCATTTTCGATCCACCCGTTGCACAGTTGGCCGCCTTCGTGCGGACAGATATTTTGAATGCCGTACAGTTGTCCGTTACTTTTGAAAACAGCCATTTCTTCACCTTTCGAACGCAGTAACTTCGCCGACCCTTCGGCAATCTCTTGAGGCCGAATGCTAGGCCGCGCAGGCTCGGGCGCGGCTTTGACGGGCACCGGCTCGGGTTGAGGAATTTTTCTTAACTGCTGACGCATCGCTTTAAAGGCACCGTATTTCGCCAAACCGGCGATAACGTCAGCCAATTCCTCACATGGCACATCTTCCATAATCTTCGCTGGGAAATTCGCTTCACTGCCGGCAGCGCCGCCGGCGAACACATCGACGGCCTCGACGACTTCGCCGTTGACCTTAATGTTCTTTCCCAGCAGTCCAATGTCGGCCACTGCGTGATTGCCGCAGCCCGCGGGACATCCGGACCAGTGCATGCGCAGCGGTCGCGTTTTGCCTAATTTAGTTTCCAGTATCCGCGCGGTCTTCAGCGCCCATCCTTTGGTCTCGATCAAAGCAAAGTGGCAGTAATCCATGCCCGTGCAGCTCACCAGACCGCGCATGACCTCGGAAGGATCGTATCGTAGCTCCTGGAGCAGAGGCTCCTTGGTGAGCTCGCCGATCATGCGGTCGGGCACGTTGGGAATGATGATATTTTGCCCGACGGTTAAACGGAGCTGGCCGTTACCGTAGATTTCGGCCAACTCCGCGATCTGCAGCATCTGTTCCGAGGTCATACGCCCGACAGGCACAGCCAGACCCACATAGTTGAGGCCCGCCTGCTTCTGGCGAAACACACCGACATGGTCGGTGTGTTTCGGCGTGCGCTGATCTTTACCCGCGGAGGCAAGCGGGCGATTAACACGACGTTCCAATTCGCTGCGAAATTTTTCCACTCCCCAGTTTTCGATGAGAAACGCCAAGCGCGCTTTGGTGCGCAGCTCGCGCGCGCCATGATCGCGAAAGATCAGCACGATGTGGCTGCAAACCGCTGCGGCTTCTTCCGCGGTGACAAAAAGATTGAGCGGCGAGGCGATGCGAAATCCGCCGGAGCCCATCTTCCCGCCCACCGCGACGTTGAAGCCTTTGATCTCGGCGCCGCCGATTTCTTTTGTCGCCGGCGTCAGCCCGATGTCCTGGGCTTCGGCGTGGGTGCACGCTTCCTTGCAGGCGGTGATCGTGACGTTGAACTTTCTCGGCAGATTGGTATACGCCTTGTCGCCGACGAACATTTGAGTAAACTCTCGCACCATCGCCGAAGCATCGAAGAGCTCGTTGGGCGTCAAGCCGGCGACCGGACAGCCGATGACGCCGCGGATATTGTCCATGCCGGTCTGCAGCGAAATGAGATCCACCGCCCCCAGTCTGTGCCAAATTTCCGGCACATCGTTGATTGCGAACCAGCGCAGCTGGATCTGTTGACGCGTGGTCAGGTCGGCAAATCCTTTGCCAAACTCGCCGCTGATCTCACTGATGGTGCGGAGCTGAGTGGCGCTCAAAAAGCCGTTCGGGATGCGCAATCGCATCATGAAGTGACCGGGGGTTTGGCGGCGAAAAAACACTCCAGCCCATTTCATGCGTTCCTTGTCGCCGTCGGAGATCTTCTCCCATCCTTCCGCGGCGTAACGAGGAATGTCGTCCAAAATGTCCAGACCGTCTTTTTCCTTTTTGTATTCCTCGATCTTGTTCATGGCTCGCTCGGGGCGTAAGCAACTACTGGCGTTTGTTTCGGTATCTAAATTTTGAAGGATCGGAATGAGCTAAGAGTCTTTTTGACGCGATACTTGTAATGCGTTCATTTCCATAACGGCCAAGCTTTGGTTCGATGTCGACTCACGCGGCTGATTCTCGGAGCTTCGAGATCGAAGCATTTCGCCATTTCCAACACCGGCAGTTTGGGGATATCCCGGTCCGCCTGGTCGCCGAAAACTTCCGCCAAGAAGAGAATGTTATCGAGAATCTTGCCGGTCATGCTCTTTTCACGCGCTCTCACCTTTGTGATCTCCTTTCCGTTTCAACAAAAAGGCGCTCCATCGGATTACCGATGAGCGCCCTTGCTCAACGAAAGCGTCGTTGCTCTCGTTTGTAGAAATCAGCAATCGTTATGCCAGCATCAATTGCACAAAAAATCGCTGTGATTTCGTCGAAGTTGTATAGCCCCCGACGCAACTGCCTACGGCCGAGTCACGACCTGCCTAGAGACGTGGCAGCGCGTTGAGCAGCGGTTGGAAACTTTCTAGCCCGGATTTCGTCGTGATCAGAGAAAAAACGCCACTGTGTAAACCGAGGGGTGAGCCCGGAGATGCGGAGGGCTCACTCTGAGACTATCGGGAGAGTCGAGAATATTTCGGCTAGTTCTTGTCGCCTTTAAAAAATCCACCCGCCAAGATGATCGCTTGGGCCACATCGGCCATCGGCTTGCGCATGTTCATGCTGGTCTTTTTGATTAGCGTATAAGCCTGCTCTTCAGTGAGCTTTCTTTGTTCCATCAGCAAGCCCTTGGCGCGCTCAATGAGCTTTCGCGCTTCCAAGTTTACCTTGAGCGTTGAATTTTCTTCGCGCAACGAAAGGAAATCCTGAAAACGCGTGATCGCGAGCTCGATCGTTGGACTGAGCTCTTCCGCTCTCAAAGGTTTGACGAGGTAACCCATCACGCCGGCCTGCTTTGCCCGCTCGATGGTCGCCGCGTCGTAGTGGCTGGTGATCAGGACGACGGGCAGAGGCTGTGCGCGCATCATATCGGTTGCCGCTTGGATGCCATCGATGTCGGGCAATCCGACCGCCATTAAAATAATGTCGGGAACCGCGGTTCGAGCCAGCGTCAGAGCCAATTTACCACTGGCCCCCTCTCCAGCGATCTCGTATTTGCTCTCGGTGAGAGTCCTGACGAGATGCCGGCGCGAAGGTTCGTGGTCATCTATGACCAAGACCCTCCTCATTCGCTCGCCAGCCCTCCGTCTCCCTTGCGCTGCCGTGAGCGGGAAACGCGCCGGACGAATTCGGACAAAAATCTTTCGGCATAATATTTGAGCGTCGGCGCATAGCTTTGCGTGTCGGCGATAATTTTATCCGGTAAAACATAAGGAGCCAGAGCCAGATCCTTGGAACGTTCGTCGATCCAGCGCTCGATCATGCGCGGTGTAACCTCGAGATGAAACTGCAAACCGTAAATCGTCTTGCCGACCCGGAATGCTTGCGTGCTGTAATGCGCCGAAGAGGCAAGCCGAATTGCGCCAGGCGGCAAATCAAAACCATCGCCGTGCCATTGAAAAACAGTGGCACTTTCCGGCAAATAGCCGAGCAACGAATCTACTTGACCATGTGGAGTGATCGAAATCGGACTCCAACCGATTTCCTTGACTGGGCCGTGGAATACCGGCGTCCCAAGCGTTGCCGCGATCAGCTGCGCGCCAAGGCAAACTCCCAGCATCGGCACGGCCTCTTCGATGGCGGCCCGAATAATTCTTTTTTCCCAACGTAAGAAGGGAAAGTTCTCCTCCTCGTCCACATTCATCGGCCCGCCGAGGATGATCAAAGCTCTTACGTGTTCCCATTCTTCCGCAGGCATTTCGCCGTGGAACAAACGCACGACTCGATAATCCGCCCCTTGCTTCTCCAATACCTCGGCAAAAAATCCCAGATCTTCAAATGGATCATGCTGAAAAACCAGGACCTCTTCCATACGGTCCCTCAATAATGGCGCTGAGTAATAACGAGTGCTAAGGCTTGAACCTGCGCTGGCGGCGTTTTCATTCGCTGTTTAATGACGTTTCACTCAGTCCTCGTTACTCAGTCCTCAGTCCTGACTAGATATCGAAGTACAGAGCGAACTCCCAGGGATGGGGTCGTAGCCGGATGGCGTCCACCTCGGCCTTTCTTTTGTACTCCAACCAGGTCTCAATCACGTCCTTGGTAAACACATCCCCTCTGAGCAAAAACTCATGATC
>DASXSW010000679.1:0-9611 GCA_036505755.1 Binatia bacterium
AATCACGTCCACTTCTCCGATGGTATTGTTGGCGACATATGCGAAGCGTCCATCCAGCGTGAACAAGATGTCTTTGGCCCCCTTCCCGGGGATAAGGACAGTGGTGATGACTAGATTGGTTGCCGTATCAATGACGGCGACGGGGGAATGATCTGGGTCACCACTGGAAAGGGGAGCTTGATGCAGGACGAAAAGACGTCTACCATCCGGCGTGATAGTGCTCTCTCCGGGTACATTGTACACCGGGATGGTGGCAATGTTCGTGAGCGTCACCGTGTCTAGAACCGAGATGCTTTCGGAAAGCAAGTCGGAAATAAATGCCTTGCGCCGATCCGGTGTTATCGCAATACGAATCGGGGAAGCGCCCACGGGGATTTGGGTGACTACCTGGTTGGTCGAGGTGTTGATCACAGCAACCTCATCGGAGTTTTTCGCGGGGACAAATAGGGAGCGGGGCGCGGCCAAAGCCGAGGATGAGAAGGCAAAGCCGAAAATAATCAACAGCAAAGGCAGGCGATATGTTTTCATACTAAGGCCAGTATCAGGCAATCCACGGCGAACTATGTCAAGCTAATCTGATCTCCACTGGTGATTGGACCATCGAGTACTGGTCAAAGACAGCGATCTTGAACCCGCCCAAGGCTGGGATCTCCGTACGAACTGTCGCCTCGCTTGCAAAGTCCCTTCTTCTGCTGAACCGAATGTTCAAACGACCGCGATTTCAGTCTTCGTTTCCATATTACAAGAGCGATTGCCGTAATTGTACCGCAGGTCAATAGTTCGTAAGTGCACGACCAAACGTTGTCGAGGCTAAATAACGCGGCAAAATCTTTGTGACGGATACCAAAAGTTAATATCAACGGCGAACTGAACTCTTTGGACCACGGCCAAAACAGCGGCATACCAAATCCAGTATGAGTCCATCCAATCTTTCTTCCTGTAAAGAAGTCGATCAGAAGATGTGAACTGTACGCCGTGAAGTAGAGAAGGGTACTTCGCCAGAAACCTGGCGCGATCCGCCACGCGCAGCTCAAAGCCAGCGATACCAAAATAGCGAATGTCAGGCTGTGCGTGAAACTGCGGTGCAACTGATTCGCGTTTCCGTCGAAACAGCCCGGGAGAAAATCGAGATCAGGCAAATTGGCGAGCAATATCAGCACGCCGAGTCGCGGAAGCCATTGGCGCCACTGTGCGGCGAGCCGAGTCTTCAACTGCGCTGCCAGGACGAGAAAGGTCCAGAATCCCGCAAAACTGTGCGCTATTGGTGAAGCCACGTGACGAAGTCTGTCAGCGTTTCGGCGTGGCGGGCGCGGCTGTCGCCGTTTGCATGCGAGTGGACTCTGGCGCTTCCAGAAGCCTGTCGTAAATGCGCTCGATCTTCGCGCAAATATGCCGCCAGTCGAAGTTGGCCAGGACCGTGGCTCGCGCGTTGGCGCCCAACTCGGCTGCGAGCTTTCGATCATTCAGGAGAGTGACAATTCCGCGGCCCAAGGCTTCGCAATCACGATTAGGAACGACGAAAGCGTCGTGCAGATGACGGACACCCTTGGCACCGCCAGCGAAGGAAACAATCGGTTTTCCAGCGAGCATGTAGTTCAACAACTTCACCGGATGACCGGGGCACTCGGGCCGTGGCACTACGCAAACATCAGCGAGCGCGAGATAACTCGGGAGATCTTTTAATGTGTGCGGTGATATCCAGATGACCGAGCGCGAGATTCCGAGTTCCGCTGCCAGCTGCCGATGTTCTTTCTCCTCTGCTTCCGATACCAGTGCACTAACCATCAGTAGAACGGCATCCGGCTCTTCTCGCAACGCAACCGCGAAAGCCCGTAGCAGATAATCGATTCTTTGATAGGCGTTCAGGACTCCGGTGTACATGACGACCTGGCGGCCATCGAGCTGATACCTTTGGCGAAGCTCTTCCGGCTCGGGATGATCAAACAACTCCGGTTCGATACCCGCCGGAACCATGTCTACCTTGGCGGCAGGAACGCCTTGATCGATGAACCAGGTCCGAAGTTCAGGTGACACAGCCGTGATATGATTCGGAAAGATCGGCGTGAACCAATCGAGGCCGCGCGCGAGTCCGTGAGCCAGCCAGGCGGGCCGGATGAAGCGATAACCGGCTAACTCATCAGCCATGAGATTGACCGCATTATAAAGAAGCGGCCGTCGGGTAAGCCACTTGGCCATGATTCCGACAAGCGCGCCTTCATAGTTGTGCGCGTGAATGATATCTATGTGCTCGCGGCGGATGACTCGGCAAAGGAGCCAGAGTAACTGAAAATCGAGCACAAACTTCTCCGAGCGGGGCCCGATCCTGGCATTCTTCTCCGGCCGAAAAGCCGCTGTCCGATGAACTTTGGCGCGGCGAACGCTGATTTCTTCCTGACCGGTCGGGTAAGTGACGATATGAACGTTGTGCCCCATGTCCGAAAGAGTGTCGGACATCTCCCGGATGCTAGCGGCGGAGCCGAAATTGCCGGGGAAAGGACACGCCGCTACCATGGCGATTGAATAACGGTTTGCTTGCCTCTGCTGATTTTGCGCGCGCCTTCTCACTTGAGAGCCGTTGTCGGAGTTACTTCGGTTGTTGGGAGACTGCAAACTTAAGGTAGGGGCTAACGGTTTCCCGAGAGATAATGCGGGCGGGCACGCCCATTACGGTGCAGTTACTCGGCACGTCACTCAACACCACAGAATTCGGGCTGACCACCACGTTGTCACCAACTGTGACACCGCCCATGACCTTGCAGCCAGCGCCAAAATAACAATTATTTCCGATGGTGGGACGGCCGGAACCTCGGATGTTTGCGATCGATACCCCTGAGTTAACTGTGCAACTGTGTCCGATGCGCTTTGCCAGGACGTGAATGCAGGACCAAGTGTGAACAACCAGTCCGGGACCAATCTCGCTCTCCGGGTGCACCTTGATTCCGGTAACTATGACGCAAACTACGTCGATCAATAACCAACTCGCGATAAGCAGTTGCCGAAGAATGGGAATTTTGACGCTGTAAGCCCAACGGCCAAACCGATATACCAACACAGCAAAGGTTCCGAACTCGAGGAAAGGAGTGATCCACTGACGGAAAAACGTTTGGTCCTCCGGTCGAACCCCATAGGCGCGGCGTTTTCTGCTCAGATCAGCACGTATATTTTCAAACATGGGGACAGTTCTAAAAGTAATTACTCCAAGTAGCCGAGAGCTTGAAGACGTTCCTCGACTTTGGCAGCCTCTTCATCGGTGTAACCACTTGGCCGGTCGGTCCCGGACGTGCCGGAGGCAGCACCGGATCGGATCGGCCGCGCAAGGAGAAAGTCTGGCTGAAAAGCGCTGGCCAGCACTTTGCCGTCCATGTCTTCGGGTACAGGCACGCCGAGCAAATGAAGAAGCGTCGGCGCGATATCGATGAGCCGCGCGTTCGCCATCTCGGCGCCACTTTTAAAAGCCGGCCCGCCGGCGATCACGATTCCATACAGCCGGTGCGTACCACCCCATTCGGATGTCTCCGATGGCCGATGTTCTCGAATGATAAGTGCCGGCTTACCGGTGTCTTCGGGAAAGCTAGGCTGACTCGAAAACAGGCTGTCCTCGCTCCACCAATCAAGGACAAGGTCAGCGCCCTCTCTGGAAAACGGGCCGTGAAAAATTTCGTTGCGGCGGTAGACCCGGTTAATGACTGGTTTGCCGCTGCGCGGGTCCTTGAGCTCGGCCAGTTTCTCGATGATAAAAGTAACCAGAGCGTCGTAATCTCCGGGATCGACAATGCCTTGCGGCTTCACACCTTTGAGATTGATCCATATACTCGGAGGCGAAGCGAGCACCTCGCTACAGTAGGCCTTGGTCCGGCTCCAGTCGATGCTCGTGAAGGATGAATAAGCCATTTCACTCTTCTGCCGGATCTTGGGGAAGAGCATAGCGAGCCGGCTCTTCTGACGCGAGGTGAGAGTGCTACGCAGCGCGGAGAAACTGACGCGCAGGAGCTTCTTGCCTAATCTCCTAATGCCGGATGTAGTTTTCTCGTCGTAATTCAGGAGGCCAAGCTGAGCCAGGTAACGGTTGAGGAAAATCGTACGATCGACAACTGGACCGCCGCCGTGGTCGGAAACCACAAAGAGAGTCGTTTCAGGCGGAAGTCGGTCGATGATCTGGCCGGCCGCGGCATCGAGGCGTTCATAGACCTTCCGCACCGCGTCGCCGAATTTCGGCGCCAATTTTAAGTCGTGCAGGAAATGACCCTTATCCATGTGCTGCCAGAAGTAATGCTGAACTGTGTCGATCGACATGAAGACAAACATCATCACGTCCTGCGGATGATTTTCCAGCAGATAGAGCGCTGCTTTCGTCCATTGGTTGTCCATCTGCTCCATCTCGGCGAGCACCTGGTTGCGCCGCTCATCGGTCGACATCGCGCCGAGGAACCGGAGATCGAGTTGGATTCCGCCAAGATGCTTGACCAGCTCCTCTCGCAACTCGGGAGGATGAATGAACGGACTCGTCTCAGAAGGCGTATCCATCCCAGAAATCTGGAATCCGTTCAGTGGTTCAGGCGGATAAGTGAACGGAATGTTCATCGTGCCAACCGAGTAGCCGGCGTTATTCAAAAGCTTCCACACAGTGGGCGAACGGCGCGATGTAGCGTTTGCGTACTTCATCGCGTAACCGCCGTATTCCGTTTCGACGAAATGAAAGATGCCGTGTTTGCCCGGATTTTTCCCGGTCATGAACGACGTCCAGGCCGGCGGAGTAATCGGCGGGAGAATGGACTCCAGCGTGCCCGAGACGCCGGCTTTCATCAGCTTCGCCAGATTCGGCATTTTGCCTTCCGCCATACATGGCCGGATAACTGTCCAGGTTGCGGCGTCCAAGCCGATGACGACCACCTTCGGAACCTTCTTCATGTGATGATTACGTTAAACTTCACGCAGGCTACCGTAAAGTTGCGCGGGCGAGACGGTCCCTCGACATTCACTTGTAAACCCTCCAAGTCTGCATGCCAACCGGATCGAATCGAAAATCCGTCACTGAAGTTCCGAGTGCGCTCAAACGCTCCCGGACAATGTGCCGTTTGTTAAACGGGCAGTAGAGCAAAAGGTGGCCACCACCCCCGGCACCAGTGATCTTGCCACCGATCGCCCCGGCTTTTCGCGCCTCTTCATAGAGCTCGTCAATGCGGGGCGTTGTAATCCCTTTGGCCATTTTCTTCTTCTGTAACCAGCCTTCGTGCAGCATTTCACCAAAGCGGTCGAGATCGCCCGCGAGCAATGCCTTCTTCATTTCAATCGCGATCGCCTTCACTTGATCCATCGCCGCGAGCGGTTCCGCTTTATGCTTCTTCGCGCTCTCTATCTGACTGTCGATGATCGGCTGGGATTCGCGGCTCCCAGTGAAACAGAGGATGAGATTGTATTCGAGTTCGTTGATCAAGAACTCGCTAAGTCGCAGCGGAGTGACCACGACCTCTTCACCATTGAATTCCATAAAATTGAAGCCGCCGAAGGCCGCCGCATACTGGTCCTGACGACCGCCTTTGATTCCGACATCGTTGCGTTCGATATCGAAGGCCAAACCCGCCATGCCAGCAGAGGTGATTGGCAGGCCAAGCAACTCACGGAACAAGCCAATCAACGCGACGGTAAATGTCGAGGAACTTCCGAGCCCGGAGCCCGGCGGCGCGTCGGCATGGACGAACAGATCGAAACCCTCCGTGCGGAACTTGTCGAGCTCGAAGCGCTTCAGCACCCCTTTAACGAGATCCATCTGCCCGTCGAACTGGAAGTGTTCCTCCTGGGTCCAGTAAACGACCGTTCCATAATCGAAGGAGCGAAAGCCGATCGAACGTTCCGACTTTGGCACCAATGTACCATAAACATAGCGCGAGATCGTGGCGTTGAGCACACAACCGCCATGTGTATCGGCGTAAGGCGAGACATCCGTGCCGCCCCCGCCAAAGCTCAACCGCAAAGGTGCGCGCGCGCGCACCATCCTTACTCGGCTGAGAAAATTACGAGGCCGGGCAGTCATGATAGATTGGGGGAGGCAAGGGTTTTCCCTTCCATATCTACCGGTACAGGCAGGCCAAACAACTGCAAAATCATTGGTGCAATATCGATTATACGAAGCCCGTCGATTCGGCGTCTACCTGGCAGACCACCGTCAGCTGGCCGGAAAAGGAAGATGCCGTTCTCCGCGTGGTTGGCCCCGTCTGGCCCCGTGTCATTTTCGAAAGTGTGTATTCTTCCGCCGCCGACCGTGCCAACGGAGCGCCAGTAGAGGCCGCCAAAATAAACGATCAGATCCGGCGCCACGCCACGCACCTCTTTATACAATTCTTCCGGCCGGAAAACTTGCGTGCCGATTTCGTGTCCGTTTTCATCTGGAATTGCTTTCAGTCCAGCGCTCAGCTCATCACGCACTTTCTCATAGTCCCGTGGTGCGACAGTTCCGTTTGGCTCGCGGCCCGCGACGTTGAGAAAGACACGCGCATAATATCCGCCATCGCCCCATGCTTTCGTCCGGGACCAATCAATTTTGAGTTTAGAGAGCGGTGTCGCGCCGGGAGGCTTTTCGGCGAGGGTGAGGTAGCCATTTGCAAGCAGCCATTCGTTAACGCAGATGCCGCCATCCATCCGCTTGGCGCCGTGATCAGAGACCACCAGCACAGCCGTCCCGTCATCGGCAAACGCGAGCAACTCGCCGATTTCACGGTCCACCTCTCTGTAGTACTCATGAATCGCGTCCTCAAATTTGTTGCCAGGCTCGTAGAAGCGATGAGCCGGATCCATGTTGTCCCAAAACGCATGGTGGATTCGGTCCGTGCCCATCTCAACCATCATGAAGAAATCCCAATCTTCCTTCGCCAGCAGATGCCGTGCGAGCTGGAACCGCTTCCGGGTCATCTCATAAATGTCATCCAGAATCTTCTCCTTGTTGCCGGATCGAAAATCACGCACATCCAAAATGTATTCGCCAACTACCCGCTCGATCTCTTGTTTGAGTTCAGGCGGATGCGTGTACTGGCAGGTCGTGTCCGGGGTTAGAAAGTCGGTCACCATTAAGCCATTCAGGGGGCGTGGTGGGTAGGTTCCCGGCACGCCTATGACGATGGAGCGTTTTCCACTGCGCGAGAGGATATCCCAGAGCCGGTCCTCTTTAATCGCAAGCGAGTTGGCGATGGAATACCGGTCGTAGGAGTGATCCGCACGGTTTCGAAACCCGTAAACTCCAAGCCGGCCAGGACTCTTGGAGGACATCATCACCGACCACGCCGGCACTGTGATGGGCGGATCGCACGAGCGGAGCAGTCCGTGCAGTCCGCTCCGGCAGAGCGACTTCAAGTTTGGCAAATCATCAAGCCAGCGATCGAAGACCAACTCAGGCGCTGCGCAGTCCAGTCCAATCACCATGACTCGCCGCCGCGCTTTTTCCGGCCCGGTCCCTGGGGTCCGGTCCTGCAAGTCGCGCGAGGATTGACCTGAAAACATTTCTTTCAACGTTATACTCTCTAGTGCGGCACGCTCAGACGCGAGAAGAAATACCGCGTCGAGTTATTCTTGGTATTCGTCGAGCGCGAGCTTGGTTCGTCAAAGCTGAAGTCGATAATGCGTAAGATCGACAGGTTCACAAAGTCACCGAGGCGTTAAGCTTTATGGCATCAATTTGCAAACAACCCGGCCGTCGATGTTACTACTGTGCCTATTCGCTCCATGACAAAGCGACCGGCAAAATGAAGCGCGTGTTTCGAACCACTGGCACCACAAACAAGAAGCAAGCGTTAGCGATGTGCAACGCATGGGAGCAAGCGGCGCACAAAGGTCGCGACGGCAAGCTGACGCCGGAAGCTGCAAGGGCGATCATCGAGCGCGGAATTCAACGAGCATCGGCGTAAGCCCTATCACTTTTCCGCCCCAAAACGAACCGTTGAGATCACCGGAACGGTGATTTGGACTGTTACGTTGAAATTAACATAACGCTTTTTCACGCTGGTTGCTTTTCCGGGTCCGCCGACGGTGCAGCCCGCTCGGTGCCCTACGCCCAACGGTCGCAACGCCAACTCGCTGCCGTTAGCGCAATACACTTCGCTCAGGCCAAGCTCGGCAGCGGACGGCTTCGTCGCCGAACAACTTCTGCATCTTCGGAATTGAATGGGGCACGCCGATTCCCCTGCCCGATCAAACATTGCTGCTGGGCCTCGGCGTCGGCAAAAAGGTCCGGTCGTGGGACGAAACGAAAAACGAATTCGTCTCCAAAACCGAAGCGCAAATCACATTGAGCTTTGACCATCGCAGCATCGACGAGGCGGCGCCAGTCGTTTGCTCAAACGCGTGATCGAACTACTGCAAGACCCGCCACGACTGTAATTTTTTCGGTCCGATTATCGCTCTGATGCGTTGGCGTTCGTCGGGTGACTCTCGGGGAAAAACGTTCGCATGTCTCGCAGCGAAAGTAACTGAATTGTTACGATTGTTCGTTAGGAGATAGGCGCTTTTCGTGCTACGCCTCAGCAAGAACAAAAGACATCTATGACAATCGTTGGCTCAAAACTTTACTCTCGTTTGATTCTTTGCCGCGGAATCGTTACCGCGGCGATCGTGCTGACTTCGTTTATTAGTTCGCAAGCGGCGCAAGCAGCGGGCGGTGATCTGGATCCGACATTCGGGACCGGCGGCATGGTGATGACTGATCTTAGTCGTAGCACGGACATCGCCAACGCGGTGGCGGTTCAATCTGATGGCAAATTGGTCGTCGTCGGACAAACCTATAAAAACAATGATTACTCGACCGAAGACTTTGCCGTCGCCCGCTACAATACGGATGGCACGCTCGACACCACCTTCGGCAGGGGAGGCAAAGTGAGAACAGATTTCCCCGGCCTGGCCGCGGTCCCCTCGTCGGTGGTTATCCAACCGGACGGCAAAATCGTGGTCGCGGGCGGCGCCTTTCCGCTTTTTACCTTTCTGGGCGATTTCAAAGTAGTCCGCTACAACCCGAACGGATCGCTCGATAGGTCCTTTGGAAGCGGCGGCATCGTGACGACGACTTTTCCGCAGGGTAGTTACGCGTTCGACGTGGCCTTGCAGCCCGACGGCAAGATCATTGCCGCCGGGACTGTCTTCGTAGACTTCAACCCGGGCGATCAGTCCGATACCGATTTTGCCCTGGCTCGTTACAATCCGGATGGAAGTCTGGACACGACCTTTGGCAGCGGCGGTACGATCAGTACCGATTTCTTCAGTAACGAAGACGATGTTTTTTCGGTCTTGATCCAACCCGACGGAAAGATTGTCGCAGTCGGCTCCGCCAATGATCCTGCGAATTTTTACGATTTCGCCGCTGCGCGTTATCTCAGTAACGGCACGATCGATACTACGTTCGGTGTGGCCGGGAAAGTGAGCACCGATTTCGGCGATCAAAACTTTGATCGGGCGCGCTCGGCCGCGCTTCAAAGCGATGGCAAGATCGTCGCTGCTGGATTCGCTATTTCCCAAAACGGCTTGTCCCAGAATTTCGCGGTCGCGCGCTATACCTCAAACGGCATCCTCGACACCACTTTTAGTGGCGATGGGAAAACCCAAATCGATTTCGGCAATTGCTGCCAGAGTGC
>DASXSW010000680.1:0-6985 GCA_036505755.1 Binatia bacterium
CGAACCCATTCCATATCACCGCCGCGGACTGCGGAGTAACTGCGGCATACAACTTAACCGTGATGGGCCCATGATTATTGGCAACAACGCCATGACGTGCATATAATTCTCGCCAGTATGGCGAATCTCTATTACAACGACCGGCTCATCATTGCCTACGCATCTCTCAACCAAAGCACCAAAACTTGGAGCCCGGGAGCGGAGATCACCTGGACGCGCGATGGGCAACGTTACTCCCACAGCATTGGCGGCTTGGCCGATCGATTCAAAACGAGCGAAGACGCAGAAAAGTTCGTGACCAGTCTTGCCAAGACCTGGATTGATAGCAATCCGTAGCCTCAATGATGTGAGGATCGAAGGGGAGGGATACTAGAGTTTTCCGGAGCGAATGTTTTTGATAATGCCGGCAGTCGCGTCCGTTGCAATATTATCGTCGACAGAGGCAAAATAGGACGTCATGGAGCGTACTTGAGACGAGTCGAGTCTTGAGAGTCGATGTTTCCGCGCAGGCGGAGAAAGTTATTCGCCATGAGCTATAACGCGTGGTTCCAGTGCATTCGAGGTTGTGAGGGGCATTATAGCCTTCTGGAAATCATTTACCGTTGTCCGAAGTGCGGCGACTTGCTTGAAGTGCGCCACGACATGGACGCGCTTCGAACTCGAGCCGCAGGGGCATGGATCAAGCTCTTCGATGATCGAGTCGGGATGAACGAATATCCCTACGGCTCCGGCGTGTGGGCGAAAAAGGAGTGGGTTGTCCCTTTTATCGACAACGAAAATATCGTCTCCACTTGCGAGGGCAACACCAATCTCTTCTGGGCGAATCGTTACGGCAAGCAGCTTCACGTCGAAGATCTCTGGGTGAAACAGTGCGGCAACTCGCACACCGGATCTTTCAAGGACCTTGGCATGACCGTGTTGGTCTCCGTGGTCAATCAGATGATCGCCAACGGCGAGCCGATCGACGCCGTGGCCTGTGCCTCTACAGGCGACACTTCGGCGGCGTTGGCCGCCTACGGTGCCGCGGCGGGCATCCCGACAGTGGTTTTCTTGCCGCGTGATAAAGTTTCGCCGGCCCAGCTCGTTCAACCGCTCGCCAACGGCGCTTTGGTGCTGTATCTGGACACGGATTTCGATGGCTGCATGGCTGCGGTGCAAGAGATCACAAAACATAAGCATATCTACCTCGCGAATTCGATGAATAGCCTGCGCATCGAGGGGCAAAAAACTATCGCCGTCGAAATCGTACAGCAATTCGACTGGGAAGTGCCGGACTGGGTGATTCTACCCGGAGGAAATCTCGGCAACGTCAGCGCCATCGGCAAAGGCTTCCTGATGATGCAAGAGCTGGGCTTGATCTCGAAGCTGCCGCGTATTTGCGTCGCGCAGGTGGAAAATGCCAATCCTTTTTACCTGTCCTACTTGAATAAGTTCGAGCACTTCGAACCGGTCACGGCGCGGGCGACATTGGCCAGCGCGATTCAAATTGGCAATCCGGTGAGCATTCGCAAAGCCATCGCGGCGCTGCAGCGTTTCAACGGTGTAGTGGAACAGGCTTCGGAGCTGGAGCTCATTGAAGAAGTAGCGCGCGCCGATCGCACCGGCATGTTCAATTGCCCCCACACCGGTGTCGCGTTGGCGGCGCTGCGCAAGCTGGTTGAGAAGAAAGTGATCCATGGGCACGAGCGAGTCGTGGTGATCTCGACAGCCAATGGCCTTAAATTCGCCGACCAGAAGATCGGTTACCACGCGGGCACGCTCGCGGGGATACGCGGTAGCCATCAGAATCGCCCCGTTGAGTTGAGCGCCAACCCCAAGCAGATCAGCGACGCGATCTCGCGCTACGTCGAGCGTATACGGTTGCTGGACGGATAATGGGCGAGCGACAAAGCAAGATCGGCAGTGGGACGAACGACCGCGCCGGCAAAAGTACGAGCGGTTCTACCGCGACCGGCGCCCGGGGCAAGGCGTTTGGTTTCAGCACCCTGGCTGTACACGGCGGCGAGTCGCGCCCCAAGCTCGGAAACTCGCTCGCCACACCTATCGTGCAGACGGCGACCTACACTTTCGCCGATACGGGGGAGCTGCACGACCACTTTCAGCGCCGCATCGAACGCGAAGAATATGGGCGCTATGGTAATCCGACCCAGCGTATCGCCGAGCAGAAGCTTGTGGCGTTGGAAGGCGCGGAAGATTGCTTGCTGTTCTCCAGCGGCATGGCAGCGATCACCGCGACGATGTACGCCGTGCTTTCACACAACGCGCATGTGGTGGTGACCGACGACTCTTACCGCCGTACACGCCAGTTCCTGACCCAAGTCCTACACCGCTATGGAATCGAAGTCTCGGTGGTACCTGCAGGCGACTATGACGCCATCGAAGAGGCAATCCGTCCCACCACCCGTCTCCTTGTCAGCGAGTCGCCGACGAATCCTTACAACCGCATCGTCGACCTGGAGCGGTTCGCCAATATCGGTAAACGGCATAGGGTGAAAACCGCCATCGATGCTACCTTCGCGACGCCCTTTAACCAGCGGCCGCTGGAATTCGGCATCGATATCGTGCTGCACTCAGCGACTAAATATCTTGGCGGACACAATGATCTTCTCGCCGGTGCAGTGCTCGGCTCCGCTGAACTCGTCGAGGGGATTCGTTCTCTCCAGGCAATCACCGGGGCCATCATCGACCCGTTGGCGGCGTATCTGCTTGTGCGCGGCTTAAAGACTTTTGCATTGCGCATCGCGCGTCAGAACGCCAATGCCCAGGGGCTGGCCGAATTTTTAGAAGCACATCCGAAAGTTCTCGCAGTGCATTACGCTGGTTTACCGACACATCCACAGCACGACGTGGCACGGCGTCAAATGCGTGGCTTCGGCGGCGTGGTATCTTTCGAAATCGCCGGCAATATCGAGGCGACGTCACGGGTGGTCGATGCGTGCCGAATTCCGCAGATCGCCCCCTCGTTGGGTGGAGTGGAGAGTTTAATCGAACAGCCTGCGCTGATGAGTTTCTACGAGCTTACCACCGAAGAGCGTCTACAGGTCGGCATCAAGGACAACTTGATTCGCTATTCGGTCGGCATCGAAGATGCCGAAGATTTGATCGCCGATCTCGCGGCTGCGTTAGAGCGCGTGTAGCCGCACATTTCGTTTGGCGTGGCGGGACTCCACGACCGGAGACGGCAAAAGGAATCACCGCAAAGACACGCGCCTCGGCGGATGAACCATCCAAATCCTTCGTGGTGAGCAGAGAGATTGGATTGAACGATCTAGCCGGTAATCTCGTAAGGGATGTTTGTCGGCCCGTCGATCCGACGCACAGTATTATTCTCCATGTTGTAACTGCCTTGCAAGACTTTGCCGGCAACCCGTTCTGAGCGAAGGATGATGGCGACCGATCGCGTTGGTCCGCCTTGCTCGGCGTGAGCGTCGAAGGGCGGGACCAAATCGACTTGGCCGGGTTTTCCTTCGCTCACGCTTTCTAATTCCAACTGAGCGTAGCCTTCTTTGGACCCATCGTCGATGCGGCGATAACGCTCGAGGCTCTCGGTTCCGTCGAGAAGTCCGTATGCCGTCCACGAGTAAGCGTGATCGTGGATGCTGCCTTTGCGCCCCGGCACACGCACGACGCCGTTGATCGCGAAGCCATAGTCGGGGTCTTCGTAGAAAAGCAAGTTTTTCCGACCTTCGGTAGACGGCCAGCTTTTCGACGCTGCGCGCAAGATCGGGTCTTGCACCAGCTCTTCGAGCAGCTTCTGTCCTTTCTTCATGCGCGATTCTGTGTCGGGAAGTTTGGCCCAAGCGGCCCGCAGATCTTGAATGAATTTCTCGAAAATAGGAAGTCGATTAGCGGCAGACATCGCCCCCTCCGTATCCCATGTGGTTATTTAACCATCTCGCGCCGTATTTCCTCAAGTAAGCGGAAATCAACAATCTTACTGAGCGGGATATCACCGATTCCCTTTTCCATTCTCTGAATATGCTGCGTGTGAAACATGAGACCGGCTTCGCTGGCGGTGCCGTCGCGGCTAAACGATTTTGCTAATGACGCATAGGATTCGCGCGCGACGGCATTATCGACCTTCCACTCCCGTTCGATGATCTGGATCGCGTCGTCGGGACGTTCTTTGGCGAAAATGAGACCACGATAAAGCGCTCGTAAAGCCCGCTTGGTCAAACTTCGTTTTTCGGTTAATTGGCGCTCGGAGGTCGCGTAGCCATTGCTCGGAAATTCAACGGCATCGCCCAGAAACAGCAACTCGCGAAAACCCTTCTGTTTGAGCAGGACGTTATCCGGCGGAACGGCGATGGTGGCATCGACCGAACCGGCGGTAAGCGCGGCGACGCGGGTCGCCGGAAAACCGATCATAATCGGGATCGCGTCGCGCTGCGGATCGAGGCCCTCTCGATTGAACGCAATTCGCGTGGCCAGCTCGACGGTGTCACCGAAGCGAACCATGCCGATATATTTTCCGCGCAGCTCGGCGATGGATTTGTATTGCGGTTTGGCCATCAAGAAGTAATTCGGACGCGCGGCACCGAAGAAGATCGACTTCATGGGCGCGCCTTTGGCGGCCAGGCGCAGCGCGGAGTCGGCGACGCCGTGATAATCAACCTCGCCGGAGAGCAGCGCATTGTGCGCGAGCTGCGGTAGCAGCATCGAAATCTCGATGTCAATGCCTTCATCTTTGAAAAAGCCGCGATGGACGCCGACAAATAGGGGAAGATAGCCCATCGACTTGGCCGGCAAGGCGAGCCTGACGCGGTCCGCGCCAAGAGCGGCCGGCGGCGTGGCGGACGTGATGCCAAGCACTAAGAGAAAGACGATCCCGAACATTGGCTGAGACCGGCTTTTAGGATTCCAGCCGCGCTTTTTCCTTTTTTTCTTCCGGGGCTTTGATCTTGTCCAAATTTCGCTTAGCGAAGTCGCCGTGGCCGACCTCGGTGCCCTTGGCGCTGAATCGTGGATTGCCCGCCGGTTCCGCCCGTGCGCCCAAGAGAATCATGTATTCGTCGCCGGTGTTATCCAGTTGATAGAGCTGGCCGGCGGGAATCGTCACCAGCATGCCAGGAGCTAGTTTGCGTGAGGCGGCATCGGGAAAGTGAAACGTGCATTCGCCCTTGACGCAATAAAATTGCTGATCGGCGGTGTGCTTGTGCATGGGACCTTTCGTTCCCGGGTAATCGCCATGCACCCAAGTATGAAATTGATCGGAAGTGAAAAGCACTTTCTTGCTGTGACCGATGTCCAGCTCAGGGAAGTTTAAGATATCGATAAATTCAGCGGCCATATTTTGTCCTCCCGTATGTGATTCAAATTGGTTTCGATTATTTGCTGGCGGCTTCCTGACGCTTGCTCTGGCGGTATTTTTCCCAGGCGGCGATGCCGGCTTTGACCGCGCGCACGTCGCCGTCGCCGCGGTGGCCAGCGCTGCCGACCGCGCCGACGATGACGTTGTCGACGATCAGCGGAAAGCCGCCGGGTATCAGAATGATCTGTCCTTCCATCAAGCTGAGCGCGCTGTGAAAACGCTGCGGGTTGGTTTGTAGTTGATCGGCGGATTCAGCGGTCGTCTGTTGCAGCGTCACCGCGCCCATCGCCTTGCCGATGGCGAACTTCACCCAGAAGCCCGAAGTGCCGTCCATGGAATCGAGCGAAACCAGATTGCCGTTGAAATCGACGACCGCGATCGCTGCGCGGCCGTTATCGGCCTTCACCACCGCTTTGGCCGCCTCGATGAGGATACGCGCCTCGTCCAATGGCAGCGCCGTTGGCACCCGGATCAACGGACGCGAAGCACGATCGGAGGCAGCGGGCGCAGGTTTTTCCTGGCCCCAGGCGCGGTAAACCAAATTGTCACCGAGAAGAAGCGAAATTCCCATCGTCAGGAGAATTTTCATAATCGTTGTCGCAAGGATTTGCGATTTCATATTTGCTCCTCCTTTGTGGCGAACTTGCGCCATTCTTGTGAGCGTTAACGCTGCGCGCTTGCAGCGCTTCTTGCCGCCTGTAACGTGGCGCTGTCGCCGTGAATACCGACGATAGTGACGACGTCGAGATTGAGTTTGTCGAGTCCGTCGACAAATTCTTTAACTACCGGCGCTGACCTAACCTGGCCGTCGCGGGGGCTGATATGGTCCGCTTCGATCAGCATCTTCTCGGAGGGCAAATAGACCACGACCAGATCTTCGGCATGGGATGTCGGCAATGGATAAACTTCGACGCGCCGGCTGCCGTTGGCCAGCACCCGGGGCCCGCCGCCGAACGACTCGATGATTACGGCGCGCTTGTTTTTCTCCAGGCTGTCCGGTTGTCGAGTATGAGGCGCCTTAGCGACTTGGCTATAAAATACTTTGGCGGAGAACGGCACGACTAGGGCAGCGCCCTCGGCCATAAAAGCGCGGATGCCGCCGGCGTGGTCGAGATGATGATGGGTCGGAATGATGTAGCGAATCGGTTTCGTCGGAAAGCGCTCTTTGATCGATTTAACCACCGGCGCGGTGCGCGCCTCGTACAGTGGCCCCTCGACGGCGACCAGGTGGTCGCCCATCTCGATGACGACGGTCGCGTGCGAGCTGCCCTGAATTTTGTACACGCCGCTGGCGAGTTGGTTCCATTCAACCACGGGCGCCCGCCCGAGGTTCTGGTAGCTCACATTGCCCGCCACTCGGCGAAGTATCCACTGCGACGCGATTGGCTTGGGGTCGGTCTTCTGATTGCGGATGGATTCGGGTATCGAAAAAATATCGGCGCCAAGCGGCGCGTTGTAGCGGACGGATTTGACTTGTTCCTCCTGCAACGCTCTGCCGTTGAGCTCATAGCGCAAGCTGAAAGGCGTCATGATATTTTCTGTTTTGCGCCAGTCGGCGTAACGCAGGAGGTAACTGCTATCGCCTTCGAGAGGATCGTCTTCCAGGATGTCGACCTGCGCGGGCAACTTGGTTTTGGCATCTAAATACAGCTGAAACTCATCGCCGCTATCCTT
>DASXSW010000681.1:0-2078 GCA_036505755.1 Binatia bacterium
CGGTACTCGATGGCGATGTTCTGTCCTTCGATGTAGCCAAGCTCGCGCAGAGCCAGCCGAAATGCCTCTGAACGGGTGGACTCGGTAGCTGGGTCGAGCGGCGATAGATACCCTATCCGCGGGACTTTCTTCGGCTCCTGCGCTGCCGCGAGGTGGGTTGAGGCTACGAGGGCGGCGGCGAGTATAGGGGCGAGAATTTTTGCGCTCATCGATCTCCTTACGAACAACAGAAGCCCGACAGGGAATGAACCGGACGGGGCCTGAAAGCGCACCAGTGTTGTGGCCGAAGGAGGTCGGCGGTCAGCGATCGGTGATCTTGCTTAGTTCATGGTGCTGCGGCCTGTCAACTCCTTAATCCGCAGCAGCTGCACGCACGATTAGCCGGCGAGCAAGTCATGTACCAATGCCGCTGACTCGAAGCTCGGGGAGCAAGCTGTTGAAATGGCGAGGGGTTTTGAGAGTGGGACTTACGTATGCTCGCGGTGAAATCACGAGGATGTAGTCATTTTGATCTACCGCGCAGCAATCTTGCTACACGCGGATAAGGGCTGATGCAGCAGCGATCCTGTTCGACGAAAACTGGGGAGGAAACTTGAAGTGAGTGACGAAGACTAAAAAGGCAAAACCATTCCCACTCCGCTCTCCAGGGCGGAATGATAAATGGAGTTGGCCAGGGCGATGTCCTGATTGACCAGGCCGATGGCGCGGATGAAGATGCGCTCGCGCTTCGATTGGCGCGAGGGTTTCTTGCCCGAGAGCAATTCCGGCAATTCGGCGTAGAGATCTTTTTCGCTCAAAAAGTTTTCTTTCAACATGCGCTGCATATCGGACTTATTCTTACAATGCACCCAGCTGTCGACGACGAATTTGTCGGCATTCTTATAAACCTCGCCGTCCATCTCCTGGTTCTTGCCGATGGAGTAAACCGTGATGCCGGCGCCGAGCCAGGCGTCTTTCACGAACGGCGTCGACGTTGTCGTCGCTGAGACGACGATGTCTGCGTCTTTTAGCGCTGCTTCCGTCGAATCGATTGCCTGGACGTTGAGCCCGTATTCTTTGCCGACCTCTTTGGCATAGTTCCGACGCGACTCAGGGGTGCGCGAGGTGACGCGAATTTCTTTCAGTGCGAAGGCCTTGGCCATTACGGGCACGGCGGCGCGGGCGGTATCGCCGGCGCCGAGCATCGCCATGACTGCGGACTCTTTGCGCGCGAGCACGCGCATGGCCACAGTTGCCGCCGCTGCGGTGCGCACGGCGTGACACCAGTCTTCGTCCATAATGGCGCGGATCTCGCCGCCCTCCCGGTCGCTGAGGATTAGGATTCGCCTTGGACCACGCGGTTGGCGCGATGGGTCCCGGCTGCCGCCGGCGGCCTTGATCGAGCGGATGCGAAATCCGGCTACCGGCTGGGTTGCCAGCGCGCAGCCGGTAACCCAGGACTGCCAGCCTTGATCCGGTTTGATCGCGAGATCTTCCGGCGTCGACCAGATGACCCGCCCTTCACTGTGATCGCGCAGCGCTTGCTCGGTGATTTCAATGGCGCGGCCGAGGTCGAGGACTTTCTTTACGTCCCCGTTGGAGAGATAGAGAATGCCGTTGCTGTCCATATAACTATACTCGAATGTTTTCGCGGCTTGCGCAAATGTTCTGGCGATTTCTACCTCGTAGGCAAAAGCCCTTAAGAATTATGATCGCGCCAAGACGCCAAGCTCGCCAAGTTCGGAAAGGAAAGTTAATCCTTTCATTCCCGTCTCTCTTGGCGCCCTTTGCGACTTTGCGCGAGAAAATCCGAATCGGTTGCGGCGCAGCCGCTTTGGCTATTGAACTATGCTTAGATGGCGACAGCCGCTAGTCAAAAACTCCGGGCCTTTGTCTGTGATCAACACGTCTTCTTCAAGATGGACGGCGCTTTTCTCCGAGCGAACTTTCGGTTCCAAAGCGAGCACCATGCCGGGACGATAGAGTTCCGTCTCGACTTCGTTAAGTGAGGGCGGTTCAGCCCGCGACATGCCGATGCCGTGACCGATGCGTTTCGGGCTATCGACGGCTTGATAGCCGCGCTTGATCAGCTCTCGATT
>DASXSW010000682.1:0-3032 GCA_036505755.1 Binatia bacterium
AGAATGATGAAATCAATTGTGGCAAAGAACCATATTGCCCTTCTTGTTCTGACGTGTGTGGGCGTAAGTGTCGGTGATCACTTAGCGATTGCGGCCGATCGGCTAAACTTTATCTACACGGCACGCGTGATGTCGCAGTCCTATCCATATATCGCTCAGGAGGCGGGACTTTTTAAAAAATATGATCTAGACGTTCCGGTGGTTTTTGTCACACCTGGCGCGCCGGCGGTGGCTGCGATTCTATCGGGCGATAGCGAGGTGGCTCAGATCAGCGCCGCAAGTATTACCCGGCCCTTCGTGCAGGGAAACAAGGATCCGGTCTTCATCGGCGGGGTCAAGAGCATGCTGACGCACAGCATTCTCGCCAAGCCGGATCTCAAACGGCCGGAGCAACTAAAAGGAAAAAGAATCGGCGTCTCGCGCATCGGCAGCAATCCGCATTACTTCGCGGTGCAGGCCCTGCGCCATTTCGGCATCGACTCGCGAGAAGTGAATTACATTCAGACCGGCGGCGCGCCTGAGACCTTGGCCGCGCTCGTCGCACAAGCGATCGACGTCGCGGTGCTCACCGTCCCGACGGATGCCCAAGCATTGAAACTCGGCTATCATTATTTGATCTACGGTCCGCACTTGCACATCGCTTACTTGGCTACGGGCTACAGCACGCGCCGATCAATTATGGCCAAGCGCGGCCCGGTGATCGGGCGTTTCGTAAGAGCGATGGCCGAAGCAGCGAAGATCATGCACAGCGATAAGGAATTCACGTTCAAAGTGCTGCAAAAGTATTTGCGCGTCGATGACCGCGGTGTGCTCGAATCGAGCTACAACGTCGAAATCAAAGCGCTGGAGCCAGGGCTGGCGATCAAGCTCGAAGGGATTCAGTCAACCCTCGATGAAATCGCGCCGACCGAGCCGCGCGCCAAGACGGTCAAGCCGCAAGAGATGGTCGACACGCGCTACCTCGATGAGATGGAAAAGAGCGGATTCTTCGAACAGTTGTGGGGAGGAAAGAAATAGCGATTGACCACAGAGGTTCAGGCCGCCATTCTCCGCGTCCTTAGCGCCTCCGCGGTGAATCATCCTGATTCCATTAAATCTCCCAAAAGGGAATGTCTATGATTCACAAGATTACTAGCATCGTTGGGTTCATGGGTTTCTTGCTGGGCCTGTTTGTCGTTGCGCCGGTTCGGGCCCAAACCAAAATCACCATCGGCGTCGCCGCCATGAGCCCGCGTACGATTCCGCTCCTCATAGCGCAAGAACAAGGGTTGTTCGCCAAGCATGGAATCGAAGCACGCATTGTCTTGATCAAGGGCGCTCCCATTCTCGTCGCCAGTCTCATCTCCGGCGACCTCGAAGTCGGTTACACCGGTGGCACGTCGGTGCTCGGTGCGGCGGCGCAAGGGCCTTACCTAAAAATACTCTCCTCCATCTCCAGCAAGCTCACGCATACGATGCTCGCTAATCCGAGTCTCAAGACCGCCGAACAATTGCGCGGTAAGCGCTTCGGCATCCAGAGCATGGGCGGCACCACCTGGATGCACACCATCCTGGGCCTCGAATATGTCGGCCTCGACGTCAAACGGGACAACATCAACATACTAATGATCGGCGACTCGGTACTGATCGGCCAGGCGCTGGAAGCTGGGCGGGTTGACGCCGCGGTGCTGGATGGCGCTCTCGCGCGTCGGCTGATCAGCAAAGGATTTTCGGTCATCGTAGATCTTACACCCGCCAATATTCCGATGGTTAATCAAGCCGTCGTCGTGGCCCCAGACTTCGTGCAAAAGCGCCCGGAGCTCGCCGAACGCATTCTCATGGTGTTGGTGGATAGCCTGGCGTATACATTGGCGCCGATGAACAAAAGCGTCGTGGTTAAAACTATCATGCGCCGCCTCCAGATCGACGACCCAAAAGTCGGCGAGGAAGGTTGTCAGGATCTCATGACGAGCATCGAGCGCAAGCCTTTTCCTTCGCTCGAAGGGCTGCGCAATATCCGCCGGCTCATGGCGACGCAAAATCCCAAAGCCGCCAATGTCAAAGTTGAGGAGCTGATCGATGCGCGGTTAATCCGCAAGCTCGACGAGAACGGTTACATGGATAAGGTCGCTGCGAGTTACGGGCTGAAATAGCACGGGCAACAGTGTGTGACGAATACGCGCGCGTCGCAGCCGCATTCCCGTTGCCGGCTCCACTCCGATCACAAGCGTGTTGAACCAACGAGCGATAGAGTTGCGAATCGACCCGTCCCGGAACCGAGATCAAGAACAATATCCGCCCGACCAATATGCGGTTCCAAGGCCGCGCGCCACACAGCTAGTGAGTGAGAGGATAGGCCCCGACCGCAGTTGAAATCGCGCGACATCGGACCGTCATAATCGATGCTGCCGGGAACGAATAAACGCGGCATGATTCGGATCACCACCCGATAATAGTTGAGCTCAGGAAATTTCGGGCGGCTCGGAACGTATTTAACGGCGCGCCCGCAGCGAATTGCTCACTGACCGGCGCGCCGCCGTAAAGGAAATAATTGTCTAGGCTTGTTGTACTGCGGTTAGCTTCCAGGCATTGGGACCCACCGGCCGAGCGAAGGTCCAGTATTCTTCGAACTCGATCGGCTCGGAATTGCTGCCGCTAACGACCGCGCCGCTCTTGGCGTCCACGGTGTAGTCCAACAAATTGGCGCGCAGCCTGGTGGTAATGTAATCTTCACCGTTTTCAGTCCAAACTTCGGTGATTTCAGTCTCGCGCAGTGCGATGTTTTCCATTCTATTTTGCTGGCCGCGGGCGCGCAGTGAAGTTAATTCCTCTTCCCACGTTTTCATGAGCTGACTGCCGCACAATGCGTTGAGCGCTTTGGTGTCTTGTTTGTTCCACGCACCTTGAACTTTGAAGAAACTGTCTTGAGCGGTCTTGAGGAATTGGTCCGGATTGAAGCTTCGGTCCATCAACGTCAGTGAGCGGTAGTCAATCTCGTTGGACGAGGCTGTTTCTTGTGCGGGCGGATTGGACGAAGTGTACTGCGTGTAAGG
>DASXSW010000683.1:0-3222 GCA_036505755.1 Binatia bacterium
ATCGACGCCGATGATGTACTGTTTCTTTGCCGTCATAGATTAATTTTCGTTAATTATCCTCACAAGGAAATATGAGAGGCAAGATTGGATGTCAAGGAGACGACATTGATCCGATAGGAGAAGAGGAATTTTTAGGATGACCGTCATTCCGGCGGAGGCCGGAATCTAGGCCAATGGTGCGGGAGCGCACCCTACAGGATTACGAGATTGAGAGTTGATTGTGCAAGCAGGTTTTTCTTTGTGACCTTTGCGTCCCTTCCTGAGGGTAGCGAAGGGCTCAGGACAGGTCCTTACGGTTAAATGGTCTTTCGAATCAGATCGCTGCCGGCTGATCGAGCTCGAAGCCAAGGTCGGCGATCATTTGATGGGCGTCGGAAGCTTCTTGGCCCGGCGTGGTCAGGTAGCCGTTGACGAAAAGCGAATTTGCCGGGTAGAGGCTTAGCGGCTGCAACGAGCGCAAATTTATTTCCCTACCGCCGGCGACGCGGATTTCTTTGCTCGGATTGACGAAGCGGAAGAGGCAGAGCGTCTTCAAACACTTCTGCGGCGTGAGCTGCTTCTTTTCCTCGAAAGGCGTTTTCGGAATCGAATGGAGAAAGTTGATCGGAATGGAATCGATGTCCATCGCCCGGAGCGTGAGCGCCAAGTCGATGATGTCGTCGTCGCTTTCGCCCATGCCGATGATGCCGCCTGAGCAGGTGCTGACGCCGGCGTGTTTGACGTTCTCAATGGTCGCCATGCGGTCATCGTAAGTGTGCGTACTGACGATTTCGGGATGATAAGTCCGGCTGGTATTGAGATTGTGGTTAACGCGGCCGACGCCGACTTCTTTGAGTCGCCGGATTTTTTCTTCGTTCATCAAGCCCAAAGAGCAGCAGATGTTCATGCCGGTCTTTTCTCGGATCTCGCGCACGGCGTCGGCGATCTCGTCGATCTCCTTGTTCGTCGGGCCGCGACCGCTGTTGACGATGCAAAACCGGACCGCGCCGGCCGCTTTTGCTTGCTTGGCGCTTTCAACCAGTTTTTCTTTCGACATGAAAGGATATCGGTCAATCGGCGCTTCGGAGACGGAAGATTGCGAGCAATAGTGGCAATCCTCCGGGCATAGGCCGCTCTTGGCATTCTGTAACACGTGAATCTGCACGCGCTTGCCGTAGTAGTGATGGCGTACTTTGAATGCCGCGCTCAAAAGTTCCGGTATTTGCTCTTCCGATGCGTTGAGAACGGCCTTCAATTCTTGTCGTTCAGGGATGCTGCCTTCAAGTGCCTTGTCCGCCAGTTGCTGAAAATCCATTCCAACCTCCGAAATTTAGCAAGTTTTTAACATGCAGGCTGAACCCTTGCAAACCTAAGGTGCGTCGGCGTTAAAACAACCGTGGACGAATGGGAAACGAGTGAGAACGAAGCGTAAGACGGATTACGTCGGTTCGTTGACTTGTTCAGATCGATCGGCCTTCTCGACGACGAGCATGATTTCGCTTGCATCTTCCGCCGTGGAGCTTAGGAGCTGCGCCTTGAATTGCACGTCGCGGGCACCGCGCAGTGAACTTGCGCCGGCTTTGCGCTCGAACCAGCCTGCATTCATCACCCAAAGAACCGGAGCCCCGAGGCGGCGCGACTCGCGTTTCTGGGCGTATTCGACGTTTAGCTCGTGCAGGCGAGCGTCCAACCCGTAAAGCAGACGCGACAGCGACTCTTGGTTTGGTCTCAATCCATCGAATTCGACCAAAAAAACGTAGCGTGATTTTTCCATGTCGGCGAAAGCACGGAAATGTTGTACCGCAATCCCGGCGTCGCTCTGGGCCCGTTCCATTGCCTGCATCACCTGATCAACGTGCAACTTCTCCCCGGTGATGTTGGTCACGTCGCGTCCTTTGCGAACAAATTCAATAAGCGGCGTTTGCTTGTAAAAACCGGCAACGCGAACCACGTCATTGATATCGTAGCGGTAGAGTCCGCCGGGCGTGGTGAGAATAAGATAATAATTTTTTCTTTGCTCAAGTTCCGCGCAGGTAAGGATCGTCGGTTTGGCGCTGCCGATGTCCGATTCAGGAATGAATTCGTAAAAGTTCTTGTCAACGGCGAGGATTCCCGCTGAGCCTACGTCGGAGACGGGGAGCGTCATCTGGGCTTCGCTCGCCATGTATCCCAAGTCGCGTACCGGTGTGCCGCCGGCGAACCAACGGTCGAATTCCTTCAGCCGAATAGCGACCGTGCCGCCCTTCCAGCAGCCTATTACTTGCAATTGCGGCCAATATTCCCTCGGACGCAGCGCGCTATGTTGGATCACGAAATTTTCCAGTTGCCGCGCGCGCGTGGGGTTCTTCGAAAGCCGGCGCACGAGCTCGCTGCGAATAGTTGTCGGCAAGTTCCAATGTCCGGCGATGGCGCCGTCGCGGATGTCTCTAACGATCTCGTCCTTAAATCGGTCGGCGGTCTCGAGCAGGCGGAGAATCGTGCTCGGGTTGGGCGTGCCGAAAAAGGAGATCTCATGTTCGAGCGCTAAACGCATAATAAGATAGTACTTCGCCTCAAAGTCTTTGATCTCAGAGACCGCATAGGGGACGACATAAGCGTTTTGAATCCACCGCGGGGTGCTCTGGTAGATCAATCCGGAAGCGGCGCCGAACGGAATCCCTGCCGGAGTTCGGCCTTCGATCGCGGGACTGACGACGCCGAGCAACTTGTCGCTCAGAAAACCGGGATAGTCCACGTAGGCGCGGTAATACCAGAGTCGAGTCAGTTCTCTATGATTGCCCAGCGCCGTCTTAGTGACGGGAATCAGTTTCGGTTCGCCGGTGCTGCCGCTCGTCATGGTGAACATCAAGACCGGCTCTTCGGTCAGCGCGTTCGGCTCGCCATTCTTTGCTCGCTCTACATAGGGACGGAGCCGTTCGTAGTCACCGATCTCGACGTGACGACGGTAGTCATTAAGCGAGCGAACCCCATCAAAGCGATGATCGCGACCGAAGCGCGTGCCTCGATTGCGGTTGAGAATGTCGAGGAGCAACTGATTTTGGATTTCCCGCGGCTTAGCGGTGAGCGCGTCCCAGCGAGCCCAGTGGCGCCGAGTGACAAGCGCCGCAGCTTTCGCGAGCAGGCTGTTAAAAAGATGCTTCGACGCGCTCAGCATGAACGGAACTAATTCACCAGACTTCTAGTGTCCTAATCCAGAAGTTCATTTAAACCTAAATCCGGCGTGAAAAGTGATTATTTCAAAGC
>DASXSW010000684.1:0-20569 GCA_036505755.1 Binatia bacterium
AGTCCTGATGATGAGGACGCACTCTAACTCCAGGTGGGAGGGACAGTCCATAAACGTCGTGCTTCATCAACCTTCGAAGCTGCCCCCGGGTCCACCAAGACGTTAACGGTTTAACCCTGAGATTGAACTGAATTCTCCATCGAACCAATCGTGCACCCATCCCACCTGAAGCGTCGTTCAGTTCAATCTCAGGCTAAATTTGGCCTTCCCACTTGACGAATACCTGTTCCGTCGTAAATCTCACTTTTCTCTACTACCATCCGCGTGATACATAACGAATGGTGTGTTCAATGAGGAAAACTGGCTTCTTATCAATCTTGTTAGTGGTACTGCTTGCTGTTGCAGTCATAGCCTCAGCGCAGCAGCCAGGGAAAGTCCCGCGAATAGGATATCTAGCTCCACAATCCCTTTCCGCGCTCGTGATGCGCACCGAGGCATTCCGCCGGGGCCTGCGCGAACTAGGGTATGTGGAGGGGAAAAACATTGTCATTGAGTGGCGATCTGCGGAGGGAAAAGTTGATCGCCTCCCCGCGCTCGCGGCCGAGCTAGTGCGTCTCAAGGTCGACGTCATTGTCACAACTGGTCCGACAGGAACCCGTCCCGCCAAGGAAGCAACTTCAACGATCCCTATTGTCATGGCGCAGGATATCGATCCTGTTGGAAGTGGGTTCGTCGCCAGCCTGGCGCGACCGGGAGGGAACATTACTGGATTGTCCAGCCTTGTCCCGGAGATAAGCGGTAAACAACTGGAGCTACTGAAGGAAACCGTTCCTAAACTATCGCGCGTGGCCGTCCTCTGGGCTTCATCCAACCCGGCCAACGCGCAAGTGTTAAGAGAGATGGAACGCACCGCAGGAGCGTTCGGGATGAGGGTTCAATCTCTAGACATACTAGGTCCCAAGGATATTGAGACCGCATTCCGAGCCACAAACAAGGCGCGTGCTGACGCAATCCTAGTATTGCAGAGCGGTGTCGCCATTGCTCACCGAACAGAGCTTACGCAACAGGCGATAAAGAGCCGGCTTCCGGCTATATATCCCAGGTTGGAATTTGTCGAGGACGGCGGGCTTATGAGCTACGGCGCGAGCTTTACCGATATGGACCGCCGTGCCGCTACCTACGTAGACAAGATCCTCAAGGGAGCCAAGCCCGCCGACTTGCCTGTAGAGCAGCCCACAAAGTTTGAGTTCGTCATCAATCTCAAAGCCGCCAAGCAGATCGGCCTAACGATTCCGCCCAACGTGCTGGTGCGGGCGGATAAGGTGATCAAGTAATCGAAGAAAGCGAAGCGGTGATGCTAGGATTGAATTGAATTCTCCATCAATCCATTCCTAACGCTGCTTCTTACGTCTGCGTCATGAAGGCCGCTGTGTTGCGTGTTCGCTAGAGGAGCGGCAACTACGGCTTGGTTAGCTGGCTAGGTAACAGGTTGAATGCACTCTGCGGTATCATTCTCAGGTGAATTGACGAGCGTTGATACTTCGTGAGCTTCCATCAGCTCCGAGGGCCATGGTCGCAGCAACCGCCGCGCCGCGTCGGCACGAGCTGCTTGAACGAGGGTTTCTCAAGCAATGTCTGCCGTTAGGGCGAGGATGTGAGTGGCCAATTGTCGGAGATATTTTTTGCGTCGCTGGAAATTCGTGATTGCCACTTTTCTCGGAGAAGTGCCGCCGTTACGCTTGTATAACATTTATAGCCGGCGTACTCGTATAGCCGGCGTACTCGCCATGGCCGATGGCCATGATGAAAGAGGGTTTTGGACCGGCGTGGGGGTATCGGGGTTTAGGAAGGCGCGCAGTTCATATTCCTTCCCTGAAGATCCGCTTTCCATTCCTACAATGAGGTTGACCTGCCACTCAGCATCTGAAACCGTTCCACTTCGAAAGTAATACTCTTGCTCCCCGACCGGATGGATGACTACAGCGACGTTGCCGCTGTTTAACGAACATTTTCCGCGAGCAATGATTTGACGGTTGATAGTCTCGCCGGCAGTTGGCGTGTCGAGGCTTATAAAGGGGCCAAGTTTCTTTATTTTATCTCGGATATCGTCAACCGCCTCTCCTACAGCGGCTTGGAGTCCGCCACCGGATCTCGGAACAAACGGAGCGAGCGTAATACCGGCGAGATCCGAGGGAATTTTCGGCTTCCCCTCAGAATCGTAAAGCAAAAAGGTTCGTGATGACCCAAGCTTGCCAATGAACATCCCCGCCTCAAAGATTACGTTGTCCCGCGGTGCTGATTCCTTTCTCCCTCTGCTTATCGTTTCATCGTCGGGCGTTAGAACAAGCACGGCAAAGTCGTACTTTTTTAGTGCAGAGATAAGACTCCCAAGCCCACTCTCGCCAACCTCAAATATTCCGTCCGACCAAATATCCACCTCCGCCACATCTTTGAGCTGCTGCCGAACTGCATAGGCAAGATCTCTGCCTTCTTTGGAGGAACCGACAAAAAGCTTACACCGAGCAATCGCTCCCATACCCGTCCTTATAGCGTGAAATTAGGGAGGGTTAAACATTGCTCCTCTTATGACGGCCAAAAACATATGCTTGCGGCGGCGATTTCCGCCCGTTAAGCTTATTGTTTGCCTGTGCTCACGAAAAAAGTTGCTACATCGGCGCGAGTCCAGCCGAGCTTCATCGAGCCGATGTACGCCGAAGCAGTGCGCGACCTGCCCGACAGCGGTCTCTGGAGCTATGAGGCGAAGCTCGATGGCTACCGCTGCCTTGCGGCCAAGCGCAGCGGCGGCGTTGTGCTCTGGTCGCGGCGAGGCAATGGATTCACGTCCCGGTTTCCCGAAATCGCCCGTGCCTCCGAGAAGCTCCCGCCCGAGACGCTGATCGACGGGGAAGTGGTGGCGATCGGCCACGACGGGCGAGTCTCGTTCAATGCCATCCAGCACAACCGCTCAAGAGCGCACCTCCAATTCTATGCCTTCGACGTGCTGGTTCATCGCGGGCGCAATGTGCTCCGCTTGCCGCTGGAATCGCGGAGAGAGTTGCTGGACGAGGCTTTAGCTAAGGTCGATTACCCGGTGCTTCGCTCCACGCTCTTCGACGCCAAGCCTGCGGACTTAATCCGAGCGGCGAAGGAGCTGGAGCTTGAGGGCATCATCGCTAAGCGCAAGGATGCCTACTATGAGCCGGGCCGACGCAGCGGCGCGTGGCTCAAGTTCAAGATCAATCGCTCTCAGGAGTTCGTAATCGGTGGCTACACGGCGGGCAATCCCTTTGATGCGTTGATTGTCGGTTGCTACGAGGGCGGGAACCTGAAATTCGTCGCCAAGGTGCGGAATGGGTTTGTGCCCAAGGTTCCGCGCGAGGTTCACCAAAAGTTCTCGGGCTTGGAGACTGAGAAGTGCCCCTTCTCGAACTTGCCGGAGAAACGGCGCACGATGTGGGCGCTGACGGCGGATGAGATGAAAGAGTGCCGCTGGCTGAAGCCGCAGCTCGTGGCTCAGATCGAGTTCACGGAGTGGACGCCGGATGGGCATTTGAGGCATTCGAGTTTCGCGGGGCTGCGCGATGACAAGGAAGCGCGGCAGATTACGAGGGAATAGCGCCCTCACTGCCGCTTGAGACTGGCGCTTAGTCAGAGCTCCTTTAATAACCCCTTTTCAACCTCGTCAAAGTCGGCTTTGGAAATTCCACAGCCATCTAGAACACGCTGTAGTCTACCGGCCCTACTCATAACAAAACCGAATCTGGACTTTTCTCGTATCAGGCGACAAATCACTCCGCATATTTGAAGGGCTTCTCTGTTCTTCCCCGACTTCGGGTAATATTCTGCCCAAACCCGCCCTATCTCTTTGTCATCCATCGTTGCGTCACTCGGCCCGACGCGATAGACGCCGAGCCATAGATAAGGGCTAACAATCCCCGGATACGTCCGCTAGTGGGGTTGTCGTCCAGTTTTGCCGGGCTGCGACAGATAAGTCGGCGCGGCAGATTCGGCGGGAGTAGTTTTCGACCACCGGCCAACTACAGAGGTAAAACAAATTTACCTGACGTGAAAGGCGAAGACAGGCGAACAAGCCGGCCTAAAATGAGGGAGCAGGGGAGAAATCGATTAATCATCGTGCTCTCTTCCCCGACTTTGCTAGAGGTGGCCCCGTTCGCAGCGATTTAGCGCCACGATCTAATGCTTCGCTTTCTCGCTTGCTGTGCAGGCTGGAACTCTTTCCGCTAAGCCCTATATCCCGAGATTAGAAGAGAACAACGCACGGCAGGGATTCCTTGATCACGCTTCCTTTGTCCTGCTGCGCGACGCCCTACCGGAATACCTAAAAGATCCTGCGACGTTTCTTTATCTTTCCGGTTGGCGCGTAAGCGAAATGCGCTCGCTTGAATGGCGTGACGTTGATCTAAGTGGAAAGATCATAAGGTTACGGCCTGAGCTTTCCAAAAATAAAGAGGCGCGGCCACTGCCCCTCACGGGCGAATTACTGGAGGTTATCGAACGGTCGAAGAACAACAGGCGACTAGACTGCCCGGTCGTTTTTCACTACAAAGGCGAGCCCGTCGGCGATTTTCGCAAGGCATGGCGGAACGCCTGCAAGACAGCAACGCTCGGAAAAATCCTTGTGCATGATCTGAGGCGCACAGCGGTGCGAAATTTAGTGCGGGCAGCTGTGCCTGAGCGTGTCGCCATGAGCCTCAGCGGCCACAAGACCCGCAGCGTTTTTGATCGTTACAACATCGTTAGCGAGTCGGATCTAGCACAAGCGACAGAGAGGCTTCAGGCTCACTTAGAAAATCAACCTCGCGAAGGCAAAGTGAAGGAACTAAAACAGGCGAGCTAACCGGGAACTACGGACGCAACACGGACGCTGAAGGGACACGGCGAAGGCGCTTAGATCGCGTATCAGGTAAGATGTTGAGTTTAAGAGAAAAAATGGTGGGCCGCCGGAGACTCGAACTCCGGACCCGCTGATTAAGAGTCAGCTGCTCTACCAACTGAGCTAGCGGCCCGTTCGCCGAACAAACCGAGGATGGAAGATGGAGGATCGAGGATCGCGATCTTCCATTCTCTATCCTCGATCCTCGGCTTTTTCAAATGGGGTGAGTGAAGGGATTTGAACCCTCAACCCCTGGAGCCACAGTCCAGTGCTCTAACCGTTGAGCTACACTCACCACAACATCAAAGACCAATCTTGGCGCGCCAGAAGGGATTCGAACCCCTGACCTACGGCTTAGAAGGCCGTTGCTCTATCCAGCTGAGCTACTGGCGCCGTAAAAGCAAGCAGTGAGCAGAAAACAATAACCAGTCTAGCGCGCGCCTCCGACTGATCACTGGTTACTGCTCACTGCTCACGGATCTGGTCGGGGCGAGAAGATTCGAACTTCCGACCCCCTGCGCCCAAGGCAGGTGCGCTACCAGGCTGCGCTACGCCCCGTCATTTGACCTCGGTCATTCTACACAGGGACTACCCGAAATCAAGGTTTTGAAGCTAAATCAACCAGCCGAGGCAATGCTTCTGCGAGTCTCTTCAGCGCCTTGCCGCGATGGCTCACGGTCGCTTTGGTTGCTCGGTCAATCTCGCCGAAAGTCTTGCCGAACGGGGGATAGAAAAACAGCGGATCGTAGCCGAATCCGTTCGAGCCTCGGCGCGCAAATCCGATCCGTCCTTCGCAGGATTCGCGTACGGTCCAGGGCTTCATCCCAATTGATTTGGGTGCGCACAAGGCCAGAGCGCAGACAAACCGCGCAGTCCGATGTGCTTCGGGCACACTTTCTAATTCACGGAGCAGCCGGTCATTATTCTTTTCGTCATTGCCCTCCTCACCGCTATAACGAGCGGAATAAATGCCGGGAGCGCCATTCAAAGCATCGACTTCTAAACCGGAATCGTCAGCCAACGTAATCCTATGTGAGAATTCTGCCAGCGTTCGCGCCTTCTTGAGCGCATTTTCTTCAAACGTTGCGCCGTCCTCGACAACCGTTGGCCAGCTCGGCAAACTCTCCAGCGGCAGAATCTTGATAGGAATTTTGCTGAGGAACGCTTGTACCTCGGCGAATTTGCTCTGGTTGGTCGTGGCAACGAGCAGTTCAATCACGCTTGACTAATTTCACGCTAGCTCGCCGATGACTTTCTTTTGCGCCTTGAGCAGCTCTTTGATGCCCTGCTGAGCGATCTCGGCCATGCGCTCCATCTGCTTCTTAGTGAAAGGTGAATTCTCGGCGGTACCTTGAACCTCGATGAATTTCCCCGATCCGGTCATGACGAAGTTCATGTCGACGTCTGCCCGGCTATCTTCCTCGTAGCAAAGATCCAGACAAATCTTGCCATCGATGATACCGATGCTCACCGCAGCGACGGAGTCCTTTATCGGGTCGGCGCCGATAATGCCGCGACTAAGCCAGCCGCGCATGGCTTCCACCAGCGCCACGTAAGCTCCTGTGATTGCCGCGGTCCGGGTTCCGCCATCGGCTTGGATCACGTCACAGTCAATCCAAATGGTCCGCTCGCCGAGGCTTCTCAAATCCGCGATCGCTCGCAGGCTGCGGCCGATCAAACGCTGAATCTCATGTGTCCTGCCGCCAACTCTGCCGCGGGCAGACTCGCGACCGATGCGCGTCTGTGACGAGCCCGGTAGCATGCCATACTCCGCCGTGATCCAACCTTTTCCGCTGTTGCGGAGAAACTGCGGCGCGCGCTCTTCAAACTTCGCCGTGCAAATGACCCTGGTGTCACCCATCTCGATCAAGACCGAGCCGTCGGCAGTCTTGATATAACCCGGCGTGATTTTTAGCGGCCGCAGTTGTGATAGTTTTCGTCCGTCAGATCTCATTGGTCATCCAATCTATATTCGTTCAAACTGTTCAAACCGTTCAAATTAGGATTGATTTACCGCAAAGAATGCCAAGGTCGCATAGAAATACTCTTAAAATGTTTTGCGTTCTATGCGTTCTTTGCGGCTAAATTTTCCGTCTTGGCATTTGTGCTAGCTGTTCAAATGAAACACGACCATCTTTAGTTCACTCATCTCCTGCACAGCATACTTCGGACCTTCTTTGCCGAAACCGGAATCTTTGAGTCCACCGTAGGGCATCAAATCGACCCGCCATTGCGATCCCCAGTTTACGTGAAGATTGCCGGCTTCCGCTTCGCGAGCAAATTTCATCGCCCACTCGACGTTGTCGGTGAAAATGCCGGCCGCCAGCCCATAGATGCTGTCGTTCGCCAGAGCGATCGCTTGCTCAATCGTCTCAAAGGGCGTCACGGCCACCGCCGGCCCGAATAGTTCGTCGCGCGAGATGCGCATCTCCGGGTTCACGTCCGCAATAACAGCCGGCATATAAATGGCGCCGCGTCTGCCGCCGCCCGCAACGAGACGAGCGCCACTTTTAACGGCTTCGTTGATCCAGTCGTCGACACGAACCGCTTCGCTTTCCTTTACCATGGGACCGACGTTCGACTTGTCGTCGAGTTGATTTCCTGTCTTCAGGGCTTCGACTTTCGGTTTCATCGAGCTCAACAAATCGCCGTAAACTTTTTTTGCCGTTAGCACCCGTTGTGTCGAGATACAGGTTTGGCCGGCATTGCCATAGCCGGTCATCGCCAAGACCGTCGCAACTTTGTCCAAGTCAGCGTCGGGCATGACAATGACCGGACTATTAGAGCCGAGCTCCATCGTAACTTTTTTAATTCCCGCGGTGCGGCAAATTCGCTCGCCGACTTCTCGGCTGCCGGTGAAGGTGACTTTGCGCACGCGGCGATCGGCGACCAGGGCGTCGCCAATTTCACCGCCTGATCCGGTGATGCATTGAATGCCTTCGGGCGGGAGTCCTGATTCGAGCAAGATCTCCGTGAGCTTAAGCGCCGAGAGCGGCGTATCGGACGCCGGCTTCACGATGACTGAATTGCCGGCGGCCAACGCTGGACCTACTTTGTGTGCCACTAGGTTCAACGGAAAATTGAACGGTGCGATGGCGGCGACAACGCCGCAGGGCACGCGCAGCGTGAAGCCGAATTTCTTCGATCCGGTTGGGTCCGCGTCTAGCGGCACCGTCTCGCCATGCAAGCGCTTGGCTTCCTCCGCCGAGCCCATGATGGTTTCGACGGCGCGGTTTGCCTCGCCCCGTCCCTCGGCAATGATTTTGCCCTCTTCCGTGGAGATGAGCCGGCCCAGCTCTTCGTTGCGCGCGGCCATTGTGTCCGCCGCCTTGCGCAAAATTTTCCAGCGCTCGTAACTTGAAAGTTTTGCCATCACTTTGGCGCCGCGTTCGGCGTAGGCAAGCGCTCTTTCCAAGTCGCCGGCATCAGCCCGCGGTACGGTGTCGATTACGGAATTGTCGAAGGGATTTCTGACTTCGATCTTTTTCGGCTTATCGATCCAGCTACCAGCGATAAAATTTTTCATGATAAATTACCTCCAAAAAAGATTGGGCCAAATCGCGACCTGTAAACGCCAAATGCGTTGTTCCCGGCCTCTGTCCTCTTCTTCTTGCTCTTTGCTCCTTGCGCTTGCCGTCGGCTCTCACCCTTCTTGATTATCGCGAATATCGGCGGCGTAGAGCGATTTCATACGGATATCCTCGACTCATTGCCTGAGGGTATTGGCGAGATCGTAAAGCGACCGGACCAGGAAGCGCTGCAGAAACATGACGGCAAGCCAAACGACGATCGGCGAAATATCGAACCCGCCGATGACAGCGATCGGCAAGCGGCTCCGCACTCGTTCCAGCACGGGCTCGGTCGCCGCGTAAAGGAATCTGACGATTGGATTGTTGAAGTCGGCACGCACCAAAGAAACCACGATGCGACCGACGAGAATCCAAAAATAGGCGAAAAACACGTAGTCGAGAACTTGAGCAACGGCAAGTAGCAAATTGGCGAAAATGAACATTGAAGCTCATTGGCTCCTCGGGCCGAACAGCGCTGTGCCGATACGCACAATCGTCGCCCCTTCTTCGATCGCTACAGTGTAATCATGCGTCATGCCCATCGACAGCTCTCCGAGATCGACATTGGGCAAGCGTAATTCGTTTAGTTTTTCCCGTAACTCGCTGAGCTCGCGAAAGTACGGCCGCACGTCGTTCAGGTTTTTGCGAAACGGCGGCACGGTCATCAGTCCCGCGACACGCAAGCTCGGAAGCGTCGCCATCCCCTCAACCAGCGCGATGAGTTGCTCTTTGGCAATCCCGCTCTTGCTTTCCTCGTTACCCAGATTGACTTCGACGAAAATCCGCACGGTCTTTCCGCGCTTGCGAGCTTCCTTGTCGAGGGCGCGCGCCAGCGCCAGATTATCCAACGATTCGATAACATCGAAAAGCTCGATGGCGGCCTTCGCTTTGTTGCGCTGCAAGTGGCCGATCATATGCCATTCGGCGGATTCCGAGATTCGGTCCTTCTTCTCCTTGGCTTCTTGAACGTAGTTTTCACCGATCAACTTCAAACCAGCACCGATCGCCGCCTGGATCGCCTCGAAGCTTTGCGACTTCGATGCGCCAAGCAGCTTGATGTCGTTCGGATTCCTACCGCATTGAGCCGCCGCTTCGTTTATCCGAGATAGAATTTCACGGTAATTGGCGGCGACATCGACCATGAGGGCATTTGCTTACCACATTGGGAATAAGAATTCACTCTCATTCGCCCACGTAGTATCGAACGCAGGCGGGGAACAAAGGAATGTCGCGCCGACCTAACCAAGAATGGGACGAAGAGCAATGGTTGAACACTGTGCACGAGTGCAGTAGTAGTGGCTGGACTTGAGCGACGATCCGCTATGGCTTTCGAATATCTCCCCGTCATGGCCCAGAACTCGGCGCCCAAGCCGCGGCGCGTCTTAGTCGCGCCATCGAAGCCGGCGTGGTCGCCGGTAAAAAATCCTGTGAGCCAATCGCGCATCGCTTTATTAAGCAGCGCTGCGCTTAGGCTTCCCACCCAACAACCTTTCATCCCCCGCGAAGATCTGAGCTATCGCCGCATACACTCTGATCCCGACGCCGGCGAAATCATCATCGACCACCATTCAGGAATCGGCCGCGTTCCCAAGCAGGACGCCGAGATCGTTTTTCCGCGCAGCGCATTGGCAAGTTTGGTAACGGGCAAAGTCGTTGGCAGCCTCTCGCCGTTGCACTTTTCTTTCATGGGCGGCCTGCGCCAGCACAACAAAATCGAAAACGAACTCGCTCCGGCTATCGCTGAAGAGCTAAAAAAGTGTGAAGTCGATCTTGTGTTGCTCGTACCTTATTGACCCTTCTGCCACGAGACCGTCGGTCTCATCGCTCACGTGATCGAGAGCCAGGGAATTCCGACCTTGGTAATCGGCACGGCGCACGACATCACGAGCCAGGTGAGGCCGCCGCGAGCCGTGTTCGTCGATCATCCCGTCGGCCGCACCTTTGGACCACCGCACGATCGGCAACGCCATGAAACCGTCCTCGCCAGAGCGCTGGCCGAGTTGCCGCATTTCACGCGACCCGGCGAGATATGCGATTTAGGTTGCAATTGGTCGCCCGATGGCAGCCGCGCCTAGGAGGATGAGTTACATGCGGAAATGTTGCACAACCGTTGACACTCGCCAGATTTTCATAGTTAATTGCCTCCGAGAAAAACCCCGAAAGGACCAAAGACAGATAGCGCAGAGAAGAGAGATCGAAAAAATCGTTCTGTAATTAGTCACGCTGGATGCGGCTCTGGTCAGCCCAGCTGAATGAGATTTTCAAATAAACCGTCTAATGCTGTCAGGTTCGGCATTTATCCCAAGGAGAAGACATGCAACACGCTGGATTAAAATTATCGGCTTACATGTTTCTGATCCTCAGTCTGTGGACAACCTCCGTCTTCGCGCAGGATGGCTTCTATAAGGGCAAGGCGGTCAGGATTATCGTCGGGGCATCGGCCGGCGGCGGCTACGACACTTATTCCCGAACCATCGCCCGCCACATGGGCAAACATATTCCCGGCAACCCCGGTTTGATTGTTGACAACATGCCGGGCGCCGGTTTTCTGATTTCGGCGAACTATATGTACAAAGTCGCAAAGCCGGACGGCTTGACCATCGGCCATTTCATCGGCGGTCTTTTCCTACAGCAACTTTTAGGCAAAGCGGGAGTCGAGTTCGACGCGCGCAAATTTGAATACATCGGCGTGCCGGCTCAGGACAATTACATGCTTGGCGTGCATAAATCGACCGGTATCACCAGCATCGAGCAGTGGCTATCAACTAAAACCATAATCAAGTTTGGTGGCGTTGGCGTGGGTTCAGCCACTGATGATATTCCGAAGGTCCTTGGCGCGGCCATCGGGCTGCCGTTTCAGTTGGTGTCAGGCTATAAAGGAACTGCCGACGTTCGGCTCGCGTTCAATAGCGGCGAAATAAACGGCATCTGCAACTCATGGGAGTCATTCAAAGCTACCTGGAGCAAAGAGCTTTCCGCCGGCGAGGTGGTCATCGTTTTGCAAAATGTCGCCAAGCCGCATCCCGACCAACCGAAGCTACCCCTAGCGATCAACTACGCCAAAACAGATGAGGGCCAAAAACTTATTCGCGCACTAGTCCACAGCGTCGGGCCGACGGCCCGGCCTTACGTTTTACCCCCCGGTACGCCCAAAGACCGTGTGCAGATTCTGCGCAAAGCGTTCATCGATACCGTCAAGGACCCCGAATTTCTCGCCGACGCGAACAAGGCAAAGCTCGACATTAACCCGCTCGACGGCGCGGAATTAGAAAAAAACGTCCGCGAAGTCTTTAATCTCGATCCCAAGCTGATTCCACGTGCGAAAGAAATTTTGAAGTGACCGCGCCTCGGCGCTTGCCAGTTAATATTCGACGAACTGAAAGAGTTTGACTACTGAGAGCGGGCGCGCCTACGACAGGCATACAGATCACGCGCGCTCGCTGTCTATGATCTAGCGAATCGCGAAGCGAGGCGCTGACTTCAACATTGTCCCTACGCTGAGCCGCTCATTTTTAGCTTTGAGACCAGCGGCGGTTATGAAGATTTCGCGGCGATGAAGCTCGCGCCACAGGCGGAGCATGACATTGGCTGAAGGCCGAACAGTGTTTCAATCGTCGGACGGATGTCTACGTGTGAGTTGCTTTTCGATTCGTCAGCAATTCGAAAGGAACTGTCCCGCGGCAGTCGGATGTACGTCCAGATTCGGCCGGACTCCGGCACGTTGACACCGTGTTCGCCCCAGTTCCTCGCGACCCCGCGCCCGTGGTCCGTGGTCACGATCAACGTTGTCTTTTTGCCGTATTCTCCCATCGCACCGAGTGTTTCCGTCAATTCTTTGAGCCATCCGTCATATTGCCGAAGCGCTTTCTGGTAGGCCGAGTAATCGTATTCGTGGCCATAGAAATCACTGTCAACAAACGAGATGAAAAGAAAATTGGGACGATGCCGGCGCAGATAGGTCATCGCGTGGCGATACGTATGTTCGTCCAACCGGGCCTTGCTGCGATAGTAGCGAGATTGCCATTTCTTGTTTTGCTGGAGCCGGTTATTCGCCGCATGTTCGCCGTCCATAGAGCCGTCAAATAACGGAGCATCGCCCGCGTTTATAAACGTCGCTTTCGGCGTGCTCTCGACTGCGCATGCGATTCCGTTCCACGAAGCAATGGTTGCAACCTTCCTGGGATTAAGCTTGAGCTCGCGCACGAGGCGCTCAGGGAAAGTCTCAGTCGTGATCCTGCCGCAGTCGTTGTCTTTGCAGTCCTGCACTGCACCAGCGAAGATACTCTGATAAGCGGGGAGGCTGATTTTGTAGGGATTCGACACCCGGTCGTTGGGAAAAATATGACCACCAGTCGACAGCGTGGAACGAATGAACGGAAATAGCGGCGTATTGATTCGTTGCGTGTCGAGAAATTCCTGCCAACGAACCCCGTCCAGCATCACCAGGATCACGTTGGATACCGTCTCTGGCGAGGACGATTCATGTGGATCGAAATCGGTGTCCTTCCAACGCAAACTTTCTGCACACGGCGGGTCAATGTTCTCTCCGACGCTGAACGCCGGCAACACACCGGTACCCACAGCTACGACCGCCAGAATCAGCGCTAGAATTGTAATGCGCAGGGTACTGTTTCTTGTTCCGGGATTCACGCGCATGTTTAAGCGCATGATTTATGCCATGGAATGCGAATTCTAAGTGGTTGTCTTCGCTGGAAAATTTCCCTCGCGCTGATTGACAAAAATGTTCACAGTTCACAATTGTCTGAGCTACAGGGAGTGCCTAAAGCATCCTATCTACTCTACCACGGGATGCTGCAAAGATGGTGCTCTCGGAATTCGCAATCGCGTGGTTCAAATCGTGAGCTGCGCGGCTAAAAAATGCTTCGCGCGGTGAAGCACTAGAAGCCCCAGTCGGCGGGCGTTACGTCCACGCTGGCAATGGGCTGCTTGTCTTTGTCGAAATAAGAATAGCGCAGTGTAACCCCTTTTTGACAAAATCAGCGCGCATCACGGGTTCGTTGCATACTGTCTGGGTGAGTTTTTGTTTGGCAAAGGTAACGGGCGGCAACCGCAACGGAAGAGTGTTTACGGGAGACCGCCGCGGCGGTGGATGTGTGACGATGGTTGCCGGGCTTTGTATCTCTACACGTGCGAGGGTGTCTCGCTAAATGTAACGACGTGCACGAAAAGATTGCTGGGATTTTTGCCGATGCCGGAACGGTGAGTTATTTTCTTTACCGTGGGCAGGATTGCTTGGCTGAACGAAACAGTCGTCGCACACATCGAAACTTTATCCAAAGCCCGAGTTGAAGATTTATTGGATATTTGCTCGTTCTTCCACGGCGTAGCCGGCCATATGGTGCTCTCCCGATATTCCCGTCTCGGCCCCTTTGCTCGCATTCTCAGGCTGAATGCCGCCCAAAAAATCTCGCGAAGCCGGCAGCAGCATTGTGAACGTGGTTCCTACTCCCTCTTGGCTCTCCACGGTAACGGTACCATCATGAGCCTCTACGATGGTTTTGACTATAAAGAGTCCCAATCCGGTTCCCTCGATATTTGTAGTTCCTTTGAGACGCTTAAATTCGGCGAACAAGCCGGCGAGTTCTTCCTTGGGTATTCCGCACCCAGTGTCTGTCACCTTGATTGAAATGTCATTTTTAATCATTCGAGAAGTCACGGTAATACCGCCTCCGGGAGGCGTAAACTTTATGGCATTGCCGACTAAATTCCCCAGCGCTCGTTGCATTTGATCGTTGTCCCCTAACATCGGTTTTAGCTTTTTATCGAGATCGAGAGTCAAGTTGAGATTTTTGTCGCGAGCAGTAACCATCTGCCCGAGCACAACGTCTTCGGCGATCGCATTCATCTGAACCAAATTTTTCGCCGAATCGAACTTCAGTGTTTCCAGCTTCGAAACGGCCAAAAAATCGGTGATCAGCTTTACGATACCGTCGATATTTTTACGGATGCATGTGATGGAGGTTAGCTTTTCCGTCGAATTCGGCTGGCTACCGTACTCTCCGGCGAGGAGTTCCGCATGGCCGAGAATGACGTTGAGTGGCGTTTTGATATCATGCGCGAGGGCACAAACGAATTGACGTTTTAACCTCATCGTCGCTTCGATTTTCTCCACCCGTCTCTTTTCTCGCTTAACTTGACTCGCCAGATGACCATAAAAGATGGAGATGCCGAACATGAAGGGCACGCGAATCAAAAAGTTTGAATTGATCGTCAACACATCCACCGCATTTGGGGATACAAACACGAGAAACACAAGGCTCAAAAGAACGCATCCGACAGCGATCTGAATTAGATTCTCCCCGATAGCCGCGATCAAGACACAGAAAAAAAATAGCAGAAGTAGGTCCCACGGTGTTTCCTGCGACAGGATCGCGGAAATAATGAGAATGGAGTCTAAAACGAGAAGCCCAGGCTCAATTAAGCGTTTTTGGAAAGTCTCTTCGGGAATGCGCTTCAGTACGGAAGCTGATACAAGGCATACTAAGATTACTAGCGCCAGCAGCGGATCGGTCAGGCTCCAATCATGTGAGGCGAAAATCAGGTAAGAAGTGCCGATTGCAACCAGCCATTGGATGGCGATGATGGCATTCCTGTCTTCTCGGATTGAGGTCCGGTCACGACCGTGCGAACTCCATGGACTCAGCCAATGCGACATTACTCTGCCGCTTGCATGTGTGATCGGCCATTCGAGCAAATTTTCATTACTCACAGACTACTCCTTCGACAATTTCCCAGATGATGATCCCGCCAGGTCGACGCTCCAACCTACTCATTTCTAAAGTAAACAGCTGCAATCGATCCCGAATCTGAGGGCTAGCGCATCTTTTATGCCAACGCCTTGGTGCGATAAGCTGCCGTGAATTTAAGGAGTTAGGCTTCAGCCGCTAATTGACGAGCAATGTGTTGGAACATTTTCGAAAAATCTTACCAAAAATGAACTTTTCGAGCATAGTAGGCGGGATACTACGGGCCTCGTACGAGGGCGTGTTTTTGGTGTGTCCAGATGAATGGGTGCATGATCCATGGGTGACACTCGATCGAGGGAAATCGTAGAGCCGAAGATTGTTCCACGGGCAAAAGAGATTATGGAGTAATGCCGTAGACGCTGGCATGAGGGAGTAATGCATTTGGAGACCATTACTCCAGCGCTCCATCGCCTCGATTTCTTAGAACCCACAATCTGCCGGCGTTACGTCGAATGTGGCGATGTGCTGCTTGTCCTTGTCGAAGTAGGAGTAGCGCAGCGTCACGCCCTTTTTTAGAAAATCATCCCGCATCTCAGGTTGATTGCACACTCCCTGCGTGACTTTTTGTTTGGCGCCGGCCGCGAACTTCTGGTGATCCAGCTGTGATACGGAATATTTGACCAGCCGGTAGTTGTAAATCAGCATGCCGTGAGCGCCTTGTGCCGGCAAGAGTTCGGTTTCAGCGTCGACCATGACTGGAACCGATCGGTTGAGCTCCGCGGCAACTTTGCCGAGGTGTTCGATGGACCGAGGATCCACTTCTTCGCGGAAATATTTCGGCAACAGCCACCATACTAGGTAGCCGGCGACGACGCCGACGGTGACCCACAAGATCGTCTTTTTCATGATTAATCCGCCTTCGCGACTCCGAGTCGATTAAATTCGACCATGTACCACGTCTTGGTCCCCCTGGAATCGCTCGCTACGATCCAGTCCGTGGGAATCGTCGACAATCTTCTTAGATCGCGATCCTTGATCAGCAAGTAACTATATTTCTGCTCTTCCCGCAATTTTTCTGCTTCCGCCGGCGACGCCAGCACCGAAATAATTTCCCGTTCGGTGTAATAATTAAAATCATTCATGGTATCGGCATAGACGTACAGAGGCGCGGTGGGTGGCACGAGCCGTTTGATCGCCAGGGAGAACGGCCGGTCTGATTTGAATTGCTCGAGATAAGGAAGAATACCGTATGATGCGCTGATGACAATCACAACCATCAGGGTGGTCACGGCAGCGCAAGTCTGCAGCGGTCGTCGCTGCCAAGCGAAAACCGCAGCGCAAACTCCGCCCGCGGCAAGGACAATGCTCGACGGTAGCATCGCCTGCAATGCGTCCGGCCGAACTATCCATGCCGTGAGCGGAAGGGCGAAGCCGGAAAGCGCAACGATAGTGAAAAATACCATCCCCAACCAGCGCAGCAGCGCATCGTGCGGCAGCGCGTTGGACGCCATCGCATTTAGATAATTCGCGACCAGCAACGCCAGCGTCGGCAGGAGCGGCAGCAGATACAAGTCGCGCTTGGTGTCGGAGATACTAAAGAAGACAAACACGACGAGGAACCAAACGAAAAAAAATTGCCCGACGGGCTCGTCCCAGGCTCGCCGGTAAGGTCGGCAAGCAAGAAGTGCAGGTATTGCGAAAACCGTCCACGGTAAAAAGTCCGCCGGCAACGTGGTGAAGTAGTAATAAAAGGGTTGGCGGTGGCCGGCGCCAGCGGTGTAGCGTTTAAGGTGATGAACATAGATAAAGTCGCTCAACCACTTGCCGCCGGTCGCCTGGTTAACGAGATAAAACCACGGTGCGCCAATCAGCAAGAAAATCGGGATTCCGAGCGGCAACTTGGCATCAACGATCATGCGCCAATCCCTTCGAGCGAGCGTGAGCGCAACAAATATCAGCCCCGGCAGAACGACGCCGATGAGACCCTTGGTTAACGTGGCCAGCGCCATAAAGACGTAGGCAAGAAGAATTTCGTAAGGATTCCCCTTGCGCAGTAACAGAGAGCGCGCGCCGAAGTAGATCGACAGCGCGAAGAAGCAGCAAAAGACCATGTCGACATGCGCCCAGCGAGACTCCCAGATAACGCGCATGCAAGTGGCGAGTACCACAGCGGCGAGCAAGCCGACGCGAGCGGTGAAAAAATCCCGTCCGATGAAATAAGTCGTTAAGATAAAGCCAACGCCACCCAACGCCGCCGGCAAACGCACGGTCCATTCGCTCACGCCGCCGGCAATCTTGCTCGCGATCAGCGCCAGCCAAAAATATAAAATTGGTTTGTCCGTGTAGAGATCGCCATTGATGGTGGGCACGATCCACTCGCCCTTGTTGAACATCACCCGGATGATTTCGCCATAGCGCGGCTCCACCGGCGCCCAAAAATCCCGCGCGCCGAGGAACGGGAAAAACAGCAGTCCCGCCAGAAGGCAGAGATACAACGGATACTGGTAGCGAGTGTCCAAGCTAGGAAACGATGAGGCAAGAAACATCTAGGATGAAATTTATGACTTCGACGATTTCCATATCTTTCTTGATCCTAAAACAGCCACTATGCGGAATATCAGCGGAGGAAGAAAGAGCATCTGCGCAATCGGGATAAGGCCTATACTGAGCCCCGGCAACATCGGCATTTTCTCGGTGTACTCCATCGCCTCAATATGCGCACACCCAATCACTCGACCATCACGGCTGTGAAGAACGCGGTAGTAAGCATTACGAGATACCCGGAAACAACCGGCTGCTGAAACCAATTTTGTTGATGCAGTATAATCCAGCCCGCGGCGACGATTAGTAGAACCATAAGTCCATCCCCCAAGCTCGCGACAAAACAGTGCCAGAAGACTGCACTATTGTAAATTTCCATCCCAACAAAGAGCGGTGCTGGGCCAGTTCCCACAGATAATTCACTGCGACGGCGACTACAAATACCAATACCAGCGTTTCCCTTCGCCATCGGCTCCGCTTCTCAAATTCTGCTAACCGCATCCATGACAATTTACTCGGCATCTTCTCTAGGCTGTTACCGCTCTAAACGGTTTCACTGTTTCATCCAAGTTCAATCCGCGGCTTCATCGTCCTCGCTCTTGCCTCGACTCTCCTCAATAGCTTCCCATCCTTCCTTAATGAGAAAATAGACCATCGCCAACGCAGCCGCAGGATCAGCCCGCCACCAGCCGAAGTCGCGTTAGCTCCAAGCCCTACGACTAGAGTCAATGAAAGGTAGCAACAGGCAAGCGTCTCCATTGCATCCGCTCTCAGTGCACGGCTGTTGGGTAGTGTCTCAGTTTGGCTTTAAGTTGAGCGCATGAAACGAATATCCTACGGGAAACAACGTGAGACCGAGAACAGCACTCCACAAATCGAGATAATGACCAGCGCTATGTTCGAGTCCCCAATGCATCCACGGAAACAAGTGCAGTGCTTCTGAGACGTGAGTAAGGACGACCACCACCAGACATCCCGCGCCGAGTAGCTATAGGAAAGAGCAGACAGTCTTTCCTCTAAAAAACAAGACTAACGAACCAGAGAACAGCATGCACGCCGGCACCAACGCGACCAGTGTTCTGATTAATGTGACTTGAAATTCCATACCTCTTCTTCTCCTGCGTTCACGTGTGAGGTGCAGCCGCCCTGGTCTTAGCTCGCAAGCTGCGCAATCTCTTCCAGCGAACAAACGTGATTGGATACGCCAGCTTCCATTGCGGGCGACTTTTACTTTATCGTGTTTGCCGTGATCACGCAGGGCGACGGATCATCAGGCCGATCAGCGCCATCGTCGTGAATCCGGCTCCGGCGTAAAAGGCGGCCTGCGGCCCATACTGATCCCAAAGCCACCCGGCCAAAAGGCTCGCGATCAACATTGCAATGCCGCTCGTGAGGTTGAAGATGCCGAAACCGGTGCCTCGAAGGGCTGACGGAGTCGTGTCAGCGACTAAAGCGGCGAGCAGACCTTGTGTCAGTCCCATGTGAAGACCCCACAGCATTACGCCAACCATGACCTGCCACACACCATTGGCAAGAGCCAGCACGAGATCGCTTCCGATCAAGACCACAAAGCCGGCCGCTAGTACAAGTCGGCGGTCCATTCGGTCAGACAGATGACCGGCCGGATAGCCTGAGACGGCGTACGCCACGTTCATCACCACCAACACAAGCGGCACGAGAGCGACGGGCAGTCCAATATTCTGAGCGCGGAGCACCAGAAATGCTTCGCTGAAACGTGCAAGAGTGATGACTGCCCCGATCAACACGAGCCACCAGTACGTGGACCCGAGCTGCCGGAAGTCTGCGCCGCGAATAGGTGACCGAGGCTTATCCGCCGACCGAACCGTCTCAGGCTCCTTCACGAATATCATGAGGGCCAGTGCGACAAACGCGGGGATCACGGCGATCCAGAACACTGTGCGAAAGCTGTTCAACGTGAGTGCCATGAGAACCGTTGCCATGAGAGGTCCGGCAAACGCGCCGACGGTATCGAGCGATTGGCGCAGGCCATAGCAAGCGCCCCGGAGATGGAGCGGCGCGATATCACCAATCAGAGCGTCCCGAGGAGCACCCCGAATGCCCTTGCCGATGCGGTCAATGAAACGTGCGGTGACGACCCAGGCTACTGAGGGCGCCAACGGAAATAGTGGTTTGGTACAGGCTGCCAAACCATACCCCAGGGTGGTGAGGAGCTTTCGTCGCCCGAGATAGTCGCTGAGAGTACCGGAGAATACTTTGGTGATCAGAGCAGTCGACTCAGCGATTCCTTCGATCAGACCAACCGCTAATGTACTCGCCCCGAGTACGGATACGAGGAACACTGGGAGCAGGCTATGGATCATCTCCGATGAGATATCCGCGAACATGCTGACGAAGCCGAGTGCCCAGATGCTTCCTGGTATCGCTCGCAGCCCACTGGGCAGAGGTTGTGCAGCCTTAGCCGGTTCAATTATCGTGCCTGCTTTTGGAAGAAAGTCCTGATCGGTAGTCATGTTTACGCTTTCGCTCAGGCCCCGTCTTGGACATATCTGACCATGGAAAGTTCCGCCCTCGCTAGCTCTTTTCCAAGATAAGCCGCCTGGCTAAATGCCTTCATCCGGTCCATTCTAGTTCAATCCGTGACTTCATCGTTCTCGCTCTTGCCTCGACTCTCCTCAATGGCCTCCCGTCCTTCCTTAATGAGAAAATAAACCATCCCCAAGGCGGCTAGGGGATCAGCCATCACGATTCTTGCCTTTCAAAATACCTTTTCGATCCGACCTGACTCATACCGTGGTCAATGCTCTCGCGTGCGTACGTTACCCAAATTGCGATCTGCATGAGTCAGGGACGCAATCGTCTGCATTTCGGCTTGGCCGACCGAGAGTTTTCGGTTGCTAACAAACTGCAAGCGAACAAGCAGTCGATATGGTGAGATG
>DASXSW010000685.1:0-5707 GCA_036505755.1 Binatia bacterium
CACGGGCGTGCCCGCGGCCTAGCCGTACCCTTCGGGTACTATGATGATTGGTACAGCGGCTATTATGATCCGTCGACTGTCACGCCCGACCGGCAGTCCACCTATCCGGTCCCTGTCGTTATGCCACCGCGTGCGCCCAACGCCTACGTCGTATTTAACCCGCACTCGGCAGTGCCGAGCGAAGAGCCCGACCGGTTGCGTCCTGGCGAGCTATTGGTGAGGTTTCCGCCGCCGAAGAAAATTTCGCGATGACCAGACCGGCGCTAAGCCATCGCGAGCGGGCGTCAACGGCACCGCGCGCGGTGCTGGCGCTCCTCGTCGGCGCTCTGGCGCATCGCACCGGACCGCAAGTGAAGCTGCATTGAAGCAAGCGCCGGGAAGCAGAGCGAGCGGATGGGAGGGCGCGAGATAGAGTGAAAGCTTGCGGGTCTCGAACGGCTCGCGCCGCAGATCCTGGCCGTCGAGGAAAGCTGCCAAGCTCCGCTCCTGGCGGGTGTCGATCCTGCGCCAGCGCGCCAAACTCCTTGGAACCGTTGAGGCGCCGGCAGTCCTTTGCCATCGTCACGAGGCGAGGCCTACAATGATGGTATGAGAATATTTCTTGCCGGCGCCTCCGGCGTGATTGGGCAGCGGCTGATTCCCCGGTTGGTTCAGGCCGGGCACGTAGTCGGCGGCCTGACGCGCTCGCCCAGGAAAACGGAGTTACTGAGCCACCTCGGTGCCGAACCGATTCTTTGTGATGTCTTCGACCGGGAGGCACTTATCCAGGCGGTTCGTGACTTCAAACCGGACGTCGTGGTGAACGAGCTGACCGATCTGCCGGATGATGCGGCGCAGATCAGTGAACGCGCAGCTCTGAACGCTCGCATCCGAACCGAAGGAACCCGGAATCTGATCGAGGCCGCGCGGCGGAGCGGGTCGCCGAAAATTCTGGCTCAAAGCGTCGCCTGGCAATTACCTGATGGGCCCGATGCCCAGGCTGTCGCAGAACTGGAGCGTTCCGTTCTCGCCGAGGGCGGCGTTGTGCTGCGCTATGGACAGTTCTACGGGCCCGGATGCATCACGCCTGTGGAAAATCTGGCGCATCTTTCTGCGATAGACGCAAGGCGGCCCATTTCATAAATTCCGCTCAACATGGCCGACGATCCGACAAAGCCTGATCCTGGGTGATATGGCGATATCGGCGATTGAACAAGCGCCACCGCGTCAGGGGTCGCCGACTAAAACTGCGAACTCGGCTTCGTCGAGCCCACCGGCAAGGATCGCCAACGCACGCCAGCGCCAACAGACCGCCTTCCTTTCGCACGGGTTCAATTCGCACAATTTGTCTGCTCGAACGCACTCAATCAGGAGTGCGCGCTATAGGGGATCAGGGGTTGCAGTATGCGGCAAAAGAGACACCCACCCCTGGATACCGGGAGGCCGCCCGCTGAAGGCGGGGCGTATTATATTTCGGCTATGAAAAGAATTGCCCGCAGAGCAATTTCAGAAGACGCACAACTGGGATTATGTCCAACAGATGCTCATCTTGCGCCGTCGAGATGAGGTAGAATAGCTTTTCGGAGTCCTCGGCGGCCAAGGGCACTCCTCGTTGTAATCGACTACGGCTCGGTCGGTTCTGGGTGAGATCCGGGCCGGACAACTTGAAGCGTCATAAAGTGCGGATGCGCGTTCGTCCACGCCATCGCGTCGCGCTTCGTTTCAAAGAATCGGTCGACCACGATGGCATTGCGTTGGCTGGCAGTTCGTCCGAATGCGCGAGCGGCTTTGCGACTGACTACGGCCGGTCCGGTGTCGACCGCGGTGCAGGCGCGATCCGGGAAGACAACTTTACTGCCGTACGGAATTCGCTTTGGATCGACAGCGCAATGTCCGGAGTGCAAGCGTTGACCGGTGCTGGCGTATTTAGATCCCTCACCTGCCGAGTAACTGGTAACGCGTGCAAGAACCGCTTCCTCGCGCGCGAAAGCGGCCGATGCCAACGATAATAGAAATACAACTGTGTAAAATAGCTTCATGATGTCTAAGCGTTGCTCCGATGTTGCCGATTTTCGGGTGGAGTAAGCTATTCTCGATGCCGAAAGCCGCGGGAATGCAGCTTGTTTCAGATTCGGAATAGTCCCGGCGCGCTAGCCCTTAGTGCGCGCGAACTTCTAACGACGACTCGCCGCGGCGAGCCGGCCCTCTCTATAGACCAGTTCGGCGACTTGCCAAACGATTAGGCGTAAACGAGCAGATCGGCTGTGGCAGCATTGGACGACTACCTCCTGGCAGGTCCGGAACACCACCGTGCAAGTCTGGACAGTTGGAGAAGGATTTGGGATTGGAAGTGAGTTCCGTCAGACATGCTGCGCGGCTAATAATTTTCGAGATCATAAAGTCCTTTTTCGTTGGTTCAAATGCTCCAGTCGCTCACCTTCTGGATTTGTGATACACACCGGGGCTAACGCGCGGAACCCTCCGCACGCTCGCCGTCAGTGTTAGTGCATTATTGCACTTTAACTTCGAGAGCTTTGGACCTTGCTTTCGTCGTTGTCGGGAGGTGAACTTTCAGCACTCCGTCGCGGAACTCCGCAGTCACTTTCGTGCTATCGGCGTCTTCAGGCAGCGTGAAGCTGCGTCGGAAGTTACCAAAAGAGCGCTCGATGCGATGGAATTTTCTTTTCTGATCTTCCTTCTCGCTTTTGCGTTCTCCGGAAACGTTAAGGATGCCGTCTTCGACTGTTACCCTAACGTCATCCTTCTTCATTTCAGGCAAGTCTGCTTTGAGCAGGTACTCGTGATCATCCTGGCTGATATCAACCTCCGGTGACCAATCTGCGACCATCAGGCTGTGGATCTCGCCACTGCCCATTCTATTCGGAAATTCGCCCAAGAAACGAATGAAGCGATTTTGCCTCGCTTCTTCCATCTCTTTAAACTGATTCCATTTTATCAGTGTATTCATATATTTACCTTTCTGGATTGAGTTAAACCCATCTTGCTGCATTGCGCTCACCGCTTATTGTCAGAGTCGACCCTAATCTTGTGCAGTTGAGGAACTGACCCGGTGGAAGGATGCCCGACCCAATAAGAATCCCAGTTGCAAGTTTGCAGGGGTGCATCCTCGCCTCGCCTCCCGAACAACTCGCGCCTGATAAAGTTCGGCATCCTTCGCCCAATCCAGATCTTGTATGCCAAGCATCTCAAGTCCAACACGAACTAACTTGTCAATTCTAAAGAGAAAAAGATGAGCCACGCTACGCGAATGCGAGTAAAACTTAGTTGCCGAACACTTACCGAGCCGATATCCACCCCCCATGGACATATCACTTAAATCACTAGAAGAAGCCCTCCGCACACGGCGTCAAATTGCAGCGCTTGAACAGCGCCTTAGTACGGTCTTGGGAGCATCCGCTTCAACACGCGGAGGCAAACGTAGGATGTCTCCTCAAGCCCGTGCCAAAATAGCCGCTGCAATGAGAGCGCGATGGGCTCGGAAAGAAGGCAGGACAAGACGTACCTCAACTGCAAAGAGGAAGGGCGGGATCACAGCGGCTGGAAGAAAGAGGCTTTCGCAGCTAATGAAAGCACGTTGGGCGGCACGAAAGAGATCGGTCGGAAAGAACTAAACGTATTTACGCGCCGGGTAGCCGTTAGCTGCATCGTCTGATTAGGGTGCGTCTTGATGTTAATCTCGATAGTTATAGAAGGAACGCCAATTGTGAAGCGGCCTCTTTCTCGGTGAGCTTCTGCGCCACTTCCAGGACTTCCTTCGGCACCCACTCGGGAAATGGAGTGACCAGCAGTTTGTGCTTGCCCGCAGGGGTGTGCACTTCCTTAACGGCGGCAAGCCTGTTCTTGGAAAACCGGCCGGCCAACGTGACGAGGGCGGGCCACAGACGCCGATGGATGTAGGTAATTTTCCCATCTACCAGTCGGCACACCAAAACGTCGGGAGAACTGCGAATCGATCGCGAGAGCAGGAATATATCGTTTCCCTTCGGATGTGGCCACCAACTACCCCTCAGTGGTTCTCCTGCTACCACCTGAGCGAGACTAGGAACGCTAGCGCGTGCCGACTCCACGGCGATCCCACATTTTTTGACCCACACTAGGGCTTCCTTTGCGTTCATGGGATGGGCAACAGACCTGTCACCTAATGAGCCAGAAGATGAGCCGGGGCCCTGGGCGGCGCAAGTGGAAGCCCCACCCGCGCGTACCACGGAGAGCGCAAAGCATTCTTTGGCTTACCGCATTAGCGCCGAAGTCCCGTTTTCCGTGGCAGGTTGCGACAACCGTGATGATGCCGGACTCCGATTGCGCATAGGTTTTGCCTGTCAAAAGCGTTCGGGTTTGTTCTCATGGCGATAGGCTCTTGGTTTCATGAGGTTTGGCTTTTGCCAACCGAAATCGTGATTATCCTGCTCGGATGGCGCTGCGGTTTCATCCGGCCGTGGGGAAGAGGGAAGTTTGAGGACAAGCGCATTGAAGTCCGGCTCGGCTACTACATCATCGGCAAGAAGCCGAAGTTGCGCGGTCGTTGGGTTTGGGTCAGTTCGCCGCGTTGCTGCCACTGCGAGATTTTCGGGCGCTCATTCGAGCTGCGGAGAAGAAGCGCTGGATATGAGTTTCACCAGTAGAACCGTCAAATATCTAAAATCAATCCAAACCCAATGACAACCAAGAAGAAGAAAGGATACGGCCTTGAGATCAAGACCTTTCACGGCAAGAGGCGGTGCATGAAACGCTGTGTGATCCTAAATCCCAAGGCGGGGTCGGTGAAAGACCTGGACGCTGTAAAAAAGCAACTCCGGAGGCTCGAGGCGTCGTCCTTTCATCTGACAAAAAATGAAGGAGCTGCAAAAGCATTCGCGCGCGAAGCGGTACGCGATCACTGCGATGAAATCATTGCCGCTGGCGGCGACGGCACATTGAATGAAGTGATCAACGGGATCGCAAAGCGCGTTGGTGATGTTCGCATCGGACTCATTCCGCTCGGTACTGGTAATGATTTTGCGCGATGCCTAAATTTGCCTGCAACCCTGGAAGAAAACATCGACATCGTCCTTTCCGGAGAAACAACCGCGATCGACGTCGTTCGGACCAAGAGTGATCGCATTCGATATTTCGTCAACGTTTCCGCAGGTGGTTTCAGCGGCCTGGTCAACGAAAAATTAACGCCAGAGCTGAAACAAACATGGGGTCCTCTCGCTTACCTGCGCAGCGCTGCGGCGGCATTGCCGCAATTGCGCTCGTATCGCACCGCTGTCAGGTTAGGTACGAAAGAAACGTTCTCGGTCGATCTTTACAACGTCGTCATCGCAAACGGCCGCTTCGCCGCCGGCGGTCTGCCGATCGCGCCCAACGCGGACCCGAGTGACGGATTGCTCGACATTATCTTGATTCCTGAGCGACCTGGATCTGAAATAACGCTCCTCGCGGCAAAGATAGTTTTAGGTAATCATCTCGATGCCGATGCCGTTGTGTTTCGGCGCGCGGCAAGAGTCTCAATCAGATCGCGCCCCGGGATGTGCTTCACCGTCGATGGAGAACTGATCGGCAATGACCCAATCGTATTTGAGGTGATGCCGCGCGCGTTGCAGTTTGTGGTGGGAAAAAGATGAGCGCGAAGATTATCGCCGTGGACGAACTGGCGACGTCCCGGATGTTGGCCGCTTGCTCGAGTCCAATACCAAAGCTTCCACAGGGGATGCGTTGCCCTTTT
>DASXSW010000686.1:0-14564 GCA_036505755.1 Binatia bacterium
TTCCGCTCAAAGTCTTAATTTACCACAGCCCGCCGGTCTGCGTTAAGTCCCGGCGGGCTGTTTCATTTCTAGAGCGGGAGTTTTCTTAAGTCGGTTGTCATCTGTCGACGTGAGCCAGGTAATCCGGGTAGTCAGTACTTCGGTACGTAGACGTGGTATTAGGGAAAGGGGGGAATATGAAGAGTGTCGGGTTAAGCTTCGCTAAAACCAGATTGGTACGGCAATAAGTGTTTTCTGGGAAGGCCTCGAATGTCCAGAGTTAGCAAGTCAATTCTCTTACTGATAGTGGGTTTGGCGCATTTTGGTTGCTCGAAGCAGCAAACTGTTAGCCAGACTCCGGTTGAAAGAAGAAAGTATCTCGTTTCGTTGGGGGGATGTAACGATTGCCACACACCGAAGGTTCCAGGCCCTAACGGCATGCCTGTCCTCGACACGTCGAAGCTGCTCTCAGGGCATCCTGAAAATGTCTCCGCACCGTCGTGGTCGTCCGAAGATATCGAGCGCAAGGGAGTTATGGCGGCAACCAACGGTTCGCTGACGGCTTGGGCGGGGCCGTGGGGCGTCAGCTTTGCGAGCAATTTGACTCCGGACAAAAGCACCGGGATCGGAGAGTGGAGCGAAGAGACATTCCTTCAAATGGCGCGGACCGGTAAGCATCAAGGCCAGCCGAACGGTCGAGCTGTTTTGCCGCCGATGCCGTGGGAGAGTTTGAAAGGACTCACCGATGAAGATTTAAAGGCGGTTTGGGCGTATTTAAAAAGTCTGCCGCCGGTGAAAAATCAAGTGCCATTTCCGCTACCGCCGCCGGCTTCTCCAGCCGCGGCAGCTCAAAAATAAACCCTTCGACGTTGATCGACAGCACGTGAGAGATTTTATAGTATCCGGCATTATCTCAGGACAGGACAGTCACGAATCATTCCGATAATGACCTTTAGTGCCGCGCTTAAATTCAAGCGCAAGACGTCACAGTCTGGAAGGTGCGGTTTCATAGTATTTGATCGTATCTTCGCGTGCTTTTGTTCGCCGCATAGTCGTGATAATTAAGCCCCGTGGATCAAAACGGGAAGGCTGTTTTGCGACGGTCGCTAAACGATTTTTTGCGCTTTGACTTGGACGAGGCGGCGCTCGACCGGCTGCAGTGGCGCGAGTTTGGCAACGGCCTTGAAATGTCTCGGCTCGCTCGTGAGGAGCAGCGCGAGCTGGTGCTTTACCGGATCGCCGCCAATGCATCATCCGATGCGTTCGTAAAGCATGAGCATGTCGGCGGTGAATTCTACCTCGTGCTCAAGGGTAAAATCGCCGATGAGACTGGGGAATACGAAAAGGGCGACATCGTTTTTCTCGATCCACACTCTGTGCACACGCCGCGTGCCGTGGGCGAAACGGTGGTGTTGGTTCTGTGGCCGGCGGGAGTACGTATCGTCGCTTGAACCATTGAACGCAACTGACTCAGCAGCTAAGGGGGGCAAATGAAAACGCTAGGATTTATCGGCACGGGCGGCATGGGCAGCGGCATGGCCGCGAACCTAATCAAGGCGGGTAACAAATTGGTCGTCAACGACTTGCGCCGCGAGCAATGCAAAGGACTCGAAAATCACGGAGCGGTTTATAAAGAATCGCCTAAAGCTGTGGCGGAGTCCTGTGAAATCGTTCTTTCCATGCTTCCTTACAATGAGGCCGTGCATGCGGTCGGCCTTGGCTCAAGAGGTTTGCACGAGGCGACTGGGGGCGCCAAGCTCTGGATCGATTTCAGCAGCATCGACAAGAAAACCATCGTCGGCGTGAATTCCGAGTTGTCGAATAAGGGTTGGACGATTCTCGACGGTTCGGCAGGCGGGGTCGAAGAAGCGGCGGCCGCCGGAACATTGTCGCTTTGGCTTTCCGGTTCCAAAGCGCTGTTCGACGAGCATCAGCCCGTATTCAAAGCGATGGGGAATAAGGTACTTTTCGTCGGCGAGCTGGGCAACGCCAAGCTGGTGAAAAACGCCATGGCGATGTTCGCCGCGGTAACGCATTTAACCCTGGCGGAAATTTGCTCTTGGCTCAAAAAAGGCGGACTGACCGAGGATACATTTCGCACGATCCTCAAAAACTCGCCGCAGGATTCCGTCGCCATCGACCGCATTATGGAGATCATCGTAAGTCGCAAATACAAGCCGCGCAAATCCTGGATGCCCAAGGACGTGGGATTCGGTCTCGACATGGCACGCGAGATGGAAGTACCGATGCCGTTCGTCGCGCTGGCATATCAGTTGTTTTCCATCGCGCAGGCGACCGGAATGGACGGCTACGAAGCCACGGGTATTGCGTGCAACGTTTACGACGTGATCACAGGCCAGAAGCGAGGCGTTTGAAGAAATGGCAGGACTGCCTCCAGAGCGCATTTCCCGATTTCTCACTTATCTCTTGCGGCATCGACCCAAGGAGTATCCGCTGGTGTTTGATAAGCGAGGTTTCGTCGACTGGCAGGATATCGTCGAGATGCTGCAAGAGCGCTATTACGACGTCACCGAAGAACAAATCCGCGCCGTCGTCAACGAGTCGGAAAAGAAACGTTTCGAGCTTATTGGCGACAAGGTGCGGGCCACTTACGGACACTCATTTCCCGTCGATCTGGAAGGAGAGGCCGTCGAACCGCCGGCGCAGCTTTACTACGGCGCGGCGCGAGACATTGCCCAGTCGATGCTCCGAAGCGGCCTCAAACCGCGCGACCGCCAGTATGTTCACTTGAGTGTTTCCGCCGAGGAGGCCGAGTCCGTTGCTAAGCGGCATGATCCCAGTCCAGCCATCATCATCGTGGACGCCCAAGCGGCACACGACGAAGGAATCGACTTCTATCAATCAGGGCCACTTTACCTCACCCAGAGTGTGCCGGCCAAGTTTCTGTCGCTGCGCTAGCCGGATTTCGGACATTGTTCCTCGCCGACAATTCTTCTGCACGTCCCAGTGCAGCACAGTTCGGGGCAGGACAAAAGCAAGGCCCCCTAATTGGAGTTGCGATGACCGATTGCCTGGTCGATTTGCACGGACGAGCTCATTACGTTAAATTGGCAGCGGTAGCAGCGGTCATTCCCCTAAATTCTCAAATACACATGCTCGTCCGGTAGCGTTAATAGCGCGCCGGGCAGAAGTGAATGATCAAAGGACGCAATGCGAAGTCACCTTAAGGAGCTTTTAACCAAAGCTATTGAGAAAACGGCGAAGGGGGGAGAGCTGAATTCGACAGAGCTCCCCCCTTTGCTTCTCGAGCCACCGAAACAGCGGGAGTTCGGCGACCTGGCGACCAACGCCGCGATGCTTTGGGCGAAGAGCGCCAAGAAGCCGCCGCGCATGATTGCGGAGACAATTCTGAAAAATATTGAAGACCCGGACGGCATTCTTGCACGCAAGGAGATTGCCGAGCCGGGGTTTTTGAATTTTACGTTTGCGCCGAAATTTTACTACGCCCAATTGCGCGAGCTGGCAGCGGGCAACTACGATCGCGTTGATTTCGGGCACGGTGAGAGAGTTCAAGTTGAATTTGCCAGTGTGAATCCCACCGGTCCCTTGCATGTCGGTCACGGGCGCGTCGCGGTTATTGGCGACGTGTTAGCGCGTCTGCATGAAGCAACCGGGTTCAATGTTGAGCGCGAATATTATGTCAATGACGCCGGCAACCAGATGGAGAACTTGGGGCTCTCCATTTATGCGCGTTACCGTGAGCTGTTCGGGGAGCAAGTCGAGTTTCCCGAGGGCGGTTATCCCGGCGATTATGTAAAGGAGATTGCAGCGGCGGCAAAGCAGCGGCAAGGCGATAAATATCTAAACGGCGATGAGCAAGCGGCCGTCAGTTTTTTCCGAGAGTACGGCGGCGAATCGTTGCTCGACACTATCCGGGCGCAGCTGCGTGAGTTCGGCATTCAGTTCGATGCTTTCTTCAGTGAAAGGGCCATGCGCGAGCGAAGTGAAGTTGCTCAGGCAATAGACGTGTTGCGCGCGCGGGGCTTGCTTTATTCTCAGGAAGGCGCCGAGTGGTATAAGTCGACGCGATTCGGCGATGATAAGGATCGTGCGGTGATAAAAAGCGATGGCGAGCTGACCTACTTCGCCAGCGATATTGCTTACCATCGCAACAAATATGAGCGAAAATTTCACAAACTGATCAATGTGTGGGGCGCCGACCACCATGGCTACGTGCCGCGTTTGAAGGCGGCCGTACAGGGGCTTGGCTACGATCCGAATGTTCTCAAGGTCGTGCTGGTGCAGATGGTTCAGCTCACGCGCAAAGGCGAGCCGGTGCGCATGGGTAAGCGCACGGGCGAATTCGTTTCGCTCGAAGAAGTTTTGGAAGAGGTCGGGCGAGACGCCGCGCGGTTCTTTTTCTTGATGCGCAAGTCGGACAGTCATCTCGATTTTGACTTGGATCTCGCCAAGCAGCAGTCGAGCGACAATCCGGTTTTTTATGTCCAATACGCGCACGCTCGCGTCGCCAGCATCTTTGAACAGGCGAGCAAAAATGGTCTGGAGATTGGCAGCCGCGCAATCGTCTCAGTGGAACGGCTGGAGTTGGCCGAAGAGCTCGATCTGATTCGCCAGATGATCCAGTTCAATGACGTCTTGGAACAAAGCGTATTGGAGCTCGAACCCCACCGTGTGGTTTTTTATCTGTTGGATTTGGCCGGTGATTTTCATCGCTATTACAACCGTTACCGCGTGATCTCGGAAGACAGCGATTTGAGCCGTGCACGGCTGCTGCTGGTCGAAAACGTTCAGAAGACAATTCGCCGCGGGCTGGACATCTTGGGTGTCGGTGCACCTCTAAAGATGGCAGCGCGGTCGGAGGTGTAAACTTCCGGCCGAGGTGGCAAGGGGAAAGTTTCATGGCGGAAAATCGCAGAGGTAAAGAAAATCGCTTCTACTTCAGCCGCGGCCAAATGGTTTTGCTCGGCGCCGCCTTTATACTGACTTCAATTGTGATTTTTTTTCTCGGAATGTTCGTAGGCAAAGGCATCGAGGAAAGAAAGCTGGCGAAAAAAGAGGAACCGCTGGTCAAGATACCGGTGAAGCCGTCCAAGGAAGCCGGCGGTGCCCCGGCGGCTCAGGCCAAGGACGAGATTTCCTTCAATGACGCCGGGTCCAAGTCGGCCGACGCAGTAGCCGTAGCGGAAGAGAAAACCAAGGAAGTTGCGCCAGCGGAGAAAGTCGCCAAGGTGACGGCCAAGGAAACCAAAACCCAAACTAAAGCGGAGGCGCCGGCGGTGAAGGCTGTAGAAAAGAAGTCGGAAAGGAGCGCGCCGGTGGAAGAAGCGCCGAAGAAAGCGGAAACCACAGAGACTGCAGCAGAGAAAGATCAGAGCAAAATCTGGCGCGCGCAGGTCAACGCTTATCCCGACGAACGATCGGCGAAACAAATAGTTGATCGACTGAAGAATAAAGGCTACAACGCCTATGTGACTGAGGTCCAAAACAACGGAAAGGCATGGTTCCGCGTCAGCGTTGGCAAATACAGTTCCCGCGTTGAGGCGGACAAGGCTGTGGAAGCGCTAAAGACCAAGGAAAACTTTCCTAAGGCTTTCGTCGTTTCGAAGTGAGCGGGCGGCAACGAGAATGAATATTCGCGAAGCGATCGAAAAACTGGTCAATCGAGTCAATCTTTCCGAAACGGAAACCGTCGAGGCGATGAACCAGATCATGACCGGTGAAGCAACGCCGCTGCAAGTCGCCGCGTTTCTTACCGCGCTACGCATGAAGGGCGAAACGGTAGAAGAGATCACCGGAGCGGCTCGCGTGATGCGCGAGAAAGCGCACCGCGTCAGCATTGGCTCGAAGACCATTCTCGATACCTGTGGCACCGGCGGCGATCAGAAAGGCACGTTCAATATCTCGACGACGGTGGCGTTCGTTTCGGCAGGCGCCGGCGTCAACGTGGCCAAGCACGGCAATCGGTCGGTTTCGAGCCAGTCCGGTAGCGCCGATGTGTTGGGCGCGTTAGGGGTCAAAGTCGACGCGTCGAAAGAGCGCGTCGAGCACTGCATCGCCAAGATCGGCATCGGCTTCTTGTTTGCACCGCTGCTTCATGAGGCGATGAAATATGCGGTGCAGCCGCGCCGCGATATCGGTATTCGCACGATCTTCAACATTTTGGGTCCTCTGACCAACCCAGCAATGGCGACCCATCAGTTGATCGGCATCTACAACGGCGAGTTAGTCGCTATGATTGCCCATGTGCTCAATAACCTGGGCAGCGTGCGCGCTATGGTCGTGCATGGCTTGGAAGGATTGGATGAAATTTCTTTGTGCGGGCCGACCAAGGTCGCCGAGCTACGCGATGGCAAAGTCAAGGAATACACGATCGAACCGGAGCAGTTTGGTTTGAAGCGGTGCCGATTGGAAGAGTTACACGGCGGTAGCGCGGACGAAAGCGCGGCGATCGTGCGGGGCGTGCTTGACGGCACACCAGGTCCGGCCCGAGATGTGGTTTTGCTCAACAGCGCCGCTGCGCTCTATGTCGGCGCTAGCGCCACGACGATTCAAGATGGATTCCGACTCGCAGCTGAATCGATCGATTCGGGAAAAGCGCGGCAAAAACTCGAACAGCTAGTCGAGTTGACCAACGCTGCGTGACCTCTCATGGCTGAAATTCTGGCCACCATCGCCGAGCATGTTCGCGAGGTCGTCGAACGCCGGCAGCGGGAAACACCGCTAGCAGCCTTGCGCGACCGAGCGCTTTTCCATCTTCCAACGCGCGGCCTCGCTCGCCGACTGACTGGAAGTACGCGTCGGATTATTGCCGAGGTGAAGAAGGCATCGCCCTCCCGGGGGCTCATTCGCGCCGATTTTGACCCGGTGGCGATCGCGAAGGATTGCGCCGTCCATGGCGCCAGCGCGATTTCTGTCTTGACCGAAGAACGATTTTTTCAAGGCAGCCTGCGACACCTCGAAGAGATCCGTCACGCGGTAGAGATTCCATTATTGCGCAAGGATTTTATGCTCGATTCCTATCAGCTCGTCGAAGCCAAGAGCTACGGCGCTGATGCGGTTTTATTCATTGCGGCAATGCTCGATCCCGGCTTGATGCGCGAGTTGCGCGAACAGGCTAGCGCTCTCTCTTTGGACGCGCTGATTGAAGTGCACACCGAGAAGGAGTTGGAAGCGGCCATCGCCGCGGGCGCGCAACTGATGGGTATTAACAACCGGGATCTAAAAACCTTTGAAGTGAGTCTCGCGACCACGGAGCGCTTGGCGCCACTCATTCCGGTCGGCACGCCGGCCGTGTGTGAAAGCGGCATCGATGGCGTCGATCAAATCCGCCGAGTCGAGGAATGGGGCATTCACGCTTTCCTGATCGGCGAGTCGCTGATGCGTGCCCCCGAAGCGGGAAAGAAGCTAAGAGAGCTGTTAGTGGACTAAGCTGTGAGGACTGGGTCATGGGGCTCGGTCCGCAGCACTCGTTACTCATGACGGTAAAGGTCAAAGTCTGCGGGATCACCAATTTAGCCGACGCAGAAAAGGCACTTGAGTACGGCGCCGATATGCTTGGCTTCAATTTTTATCCGCCGAGCTCGCGCTCGATTGCGCCGGAAAAGGCGCGTGAGATCCTGCAAGCACTGCCGGCTGGCTCATTCAACGTGGCGCTGTTCGTCAACGAGGCAAAAGAAAAAGTTCACGAGATTATTGCTCACGGTCAATTGCCAGGCGGACGGCAGGCCTACAGTGGGCTCCAGTTTCACGGCGAAGAGACCGCGACCTTTTGTCGCGGTTGGGACATGAAAGTGATCAAAGCATTTCGCGTGAAAGAAAAAAATTCGCTCGCCAGCATGAAAGATTTTCCCACGGATTTTTATTTACTGGACTCATGGTCGGCCGGCTATGGCGGTTCGGGAGAGCAGTTTCCGTGGGAATGGCTCGATGGCATCGATACGAACAAGCTAATTCTCTCCGGCGGGCTTCGCGTCGACAATGTTGCCGACGCGATCCATCGGATTCATCCATTTGGCGTCGACGTTTGTAGCGGCGTGGAAGCGCGTCCAGGCATAAAGGATCATGTTCGACTCAAAGAATTCATTCTTGCCGCCAAAGGTGCCTGATCGACAGGGCCATTTCGGTCCCTACGGCGGCCGTTACGTCGCCGAAACTTTGATGCCGGCGCTCAGCGAGCTGGAGCACGCCTACGACAAAGCGCGGCGTGACCGGTCCTTTCGGAAAGACTTCCAGTTTTATCTGCACGAATATGCCGGAAGAGTGACGCCGCTCTATTTTGCCGAGCGATTGACCGAAGAGCTTGGCGGCGCAAAGATTTATCTCAAGCGCGAAGACTTGTGCCATACCGGCGCGCATAAGATCAACAACACGATCGGTCAGATTTTACTCGCCCGGCGCATGGGCAAACAGCGCATTATCGCCGAAACCGGCGCGGGTCAACATGGCGTGGCAACGGCGACAGTCGCGGCGCGTTTCGGTTTGACCTGCGAAATTTTCATGGGCAAGGAAGACGTCCGACGCCAGTCGCTCAATGTCTTTCGCATGAAGCTTCTTGGCGCCACGGTTCGGGTCGTCGAGGCGGGCAGCCAAACTCTCAAAGACGCGATGAATGAAGCGCTGCGAGATTGGGTATCCCACGTGCGCACGACGTATTATCTTATTGGCTCGGTGGCAGGGCCCCATCCTTATCCGATGATGGTGCGCGACTTTCAGTCAGTGATCGGTCGCGAGGCGCGCCGGCAGATATTCAAGAAAGAAGGCAGGTTGCCGGATTATCTAGTTGCTTGTGTCGGCGGCGGCAGCAATGCGATGGGGCTTTTTTATCCCTTCGTGAGAGACCGCAAGGTCAAGATGCTCGGTGTGGAGGCAGCGGGACATGGTCTTCGCACCGGCAAGCATTCGGCGTCGATTCAGGGCGGCGCAGTCGGCGTCCTTCATGGCAGCAAGAGCTACGTGCTGCAAAATTCACAAGGACAGATTACCGAGACTCATTCCATAGCCGCGGGTTTGGACTATCCGGGAGTCGGCCCGGAATTGAGTTACTTGCGCGATTGCGGTCGAATACAATTCGGTTCGGCAACCGACCGTGAAGCCATCGAGGCGATCAAATCGCTTGCCGAGATCGAAGGAATTATTCCCGCCCTCGAAAGTGCCCACGCAATTGCTGCCGTCACGCGCCTAGCCCCGCGCTTAACCAAACGCCAGATCATCATCGTCAATCTCTCAGGGCGCGGCGACAAGGACATGACGACCGTCGGCGATTACCTCGGAGTGAAACTATAACAGCCGTTCCAGGTTCAAGGTTCAAAGTTCAATGCCGGAGGTCAAGATTCAAGTTGACGGTCGAAGGCTTTGCCACGCTGAACTTTGAATCGTCTGCACCCCAACCCCGAACGTTGAACTTTGAACAGAAGATCGAACCATGAGCCGTATCGAGAAAACATTTGCTGAACTCAAAAGGCGCCGCGAAGCGGCGCTGATCGCCTTTATTACTGCCGGAGATCCCGACTTGAAGACCACACTTAGAATCATGCTGGCACTCGAAGAGGGGGGTGCAGACTGCATTGAAGTGGGTATCCCGTTCTCAGATCCGACGGCCGATGGCCCGACGATACAACGCTCTTCCGAACGCGCGTTGAAAAAGTCAATTACCTTGCCGGCGATTTTTCACCTGCTCCGCGAGTTTCGCCGAGGTTCGGGACTACCTGTCATTCTATTCGGTTACTACAATCCGTTCTTTCGTTATGGTTTGGAAAAATTTGCCCGGCAGGCGGCACAAGCAGGCGCCGATGGCGTGTTGTGCGTCGATCTGCCGCCGGAGGAGAGCGGCGAACTCAAGCGTTGGACGGATGCAGTGGGGCTGGATTTGATTTTTTTATTATCGCCGACCAGCGGGCTGGACCGTGTCGGGTTGGTTGCGCGACAGGGCCGTGGCTTTATCTATTATGTTTCGGTCACGGGCGTGACCGGCGCGCGTCGTTCGTTTGACGACAACTTGCGCGCGCAGGTCGCCCGAGTGCGCAAGGCCGCCGCGCTTCCCGTGGGCGTGGGATTTGGCATATCGACGCCGCGGCAGGCCGCGTGGATCGCCGGGTTCGCCGACGCCGCCGTCGTTGGCAGTGCGCTGGTGGATAAAATCGAGAAAACCAAGGGAAATAGCGAAAAGGCGTTGCATGCGGGAGCGTTCGTTGCCGCGCTGAAACGGGCGATGAAGCAGGCGGCTCGGCCATCCTGGCGCACACGCTGGAAGATACCGGTTCAACGTTGAAGTCCAAGGCTAAACCAAAAGGAACTACATTGAACATTGAACCTTGAAACTTGGAACTGAACGTAGTTGGTCTTGGCAAACACGGCATGGACAAATATTCCGACACGCTCAATAAAATTTACAACCTGCGCGGCGGGATGATCGACTTGCGCTTGGACCGCATGGAACAGGCGCTGGCGCTGTTCGACCACCCGGAAAAAAACTTTCCCTCCATTCACATTGCCGGCACAAACGGCAAAGGTTCGACGTCTGTGATGTTGCACTCCATCTTATCGCTGGCGGGTTATCGGACAGCGCTTTACACGTCACCTCATCTGGTTTCATTCAATGAGCGGATTCGCGTCGGCGAAGATAAACTGACTCAAGACCAGGTTGTTGAGCTGGCCGAGGAGGTCCAGCGGCGCACCGACGCGGCGAATGTGCCGCTGACGTTTTTTGAATTTGTTACGGTGATGGCGTTTGTTCATTTTGCCAGGCGCCATGTTGAGGTTGCTGTGGTCGAAGTCGGTTTGGGCGGCAGGCTCGACGCCACCAATGTCGTTACTCCGATGGTTTCCGTCATCACAACGATCTCCAAGGATCACGAAGCCTATTTAGGCCCCGATGAGCGGTCGATCGCACGCGAGAAGGGTGGCATCATCAAGCCGCGGATCCCGGTAATCTGCGGCAAGATCTCGCCGCAGGTCGCCGAGCTACTAAGAGCGATGGCCGGTGAACACCGCTCACCGGCCTATTTTTTGGGCACCGATTTCGGATTTTCCTTGAAAAGCGACGGCCTCTTCGATTATAGAGGTCTAAAACGACATTATTCTAATATTCAGTTGGCGCTTCGGGGCCGGCACCAACGAGCCAATGCTTCGATAGCTCTGGCCGCGCTGGAATTGTCCGAGGAGCGGTTTCCCGTGAGCGAGACAATCGTGCGCCAGGGCTTGCAAACCGTTCACTGGCCGGGGCGATTCGAAGTGATGTTCAATCAGCCCACGGTCGTTTTGGACGGCGCTCATAACACGGAAGGTGTGAGAGCCTTGGTGGACGAGATGAACGACTTCCGCCAAGGCCGAAAAATAAGGCTGCTGTTTGCGACAATGGCGGACAAAGAATGGCAACTCATGCTGGGCGCGCTGACGAAGGCAGTGGATGAAGTGATTTTCACTCGGGTCGCAATGGAACGCAGCGCCGATCCCGACCAATTGGCGGAAACCGCAGGCGCAAGCATTCCCCATCGTACGATCCACGATTCCCGGGTCGCGTTGCGCACTTTGCTCGATGAAGCCCGTGCTGACGATATTATCCTGGTAGCGGGTTCTCTGTATCTACTCGGTGAAATTCGCCCCATGCTTCTCGACATCGCCACGGCAAGAGCCGCCGCCGGCGCACGCATCCCTATTTGACCGAATGATCGTCATTATGAGAGCCAAAATAACTCTTTTGATGTCGTCACTGGTAGGTGCGGTTTTCATCGTCGCTGGTCTCGGACGAGCAGCTCAGGTGATTAGCCGCGGTGGTCAAGATCCCAGCAGTGAGATCAATGTAACGGCGGACAAGTTATCGAGCGGAAACGGTTCGAACCAGATCGAAGCCACCGGCAACGTCGAGATCAAGCGCGGCGGCATGACCCTGAAAGCCGATGAAGTCCGCATGAATCGTGCGACCCAGGACACCGAGGCTAAAGGCAAAGTGACCCTCGATGATCCCGAATGGAAGGTCAAATCGGCGGATGCCATACAGATGAACTTGGAAAAGGAAATCGGCGAAATTCACAACGGCGACCTATTCCTGGAAGAGGGGCACGTCAGTCTCACCGGTCGTCGATTCGAAAAGTTTGGCGGCCAGACCTATCATGTCGACGACGGGTTTTTCACCACCTGTCTGTGCGAATCGGGAGCGCCGTCGTGGAAGTTTTACTCGGAGCAAATGGACCTTGCTCTCGATGGGGTCGGGACGATCAGGCACGGTTATTTTTACATCCTGGACGTTCCGGTCTTTTATCTGCCATACGGTTACTTCCCGCTCAGGAGCGAGCGCCAAACCGGCCTCCTCTTTCCCCAGTTTGGTCAATCAAACACGGAGGGGTTTAGGTTCATGCAGCCCTTCTTCTGGGCGATTTCCAAGAGCACTGACGCAACCGCCAAATTCGACATCGAGACTCGCGCCCGCTACGGCTTTTTGGGCGAGCTTCGCACTATTTTCGAGCGGAATTCGGATTTTAGGATCGACGCGGCGTATTTCAATGAGAGCCTTCGGAAAAACGCGCAAGACGCGATCGTCGACCAAACCATCGCCGACCCAACGATTCCGAAAAATCGCTGGAGCGTCGCCGGATCGCACCGTTATACCATCGGTTCGGACTGGCTCACCTACAGCGATTTTGCCGCCTACCGGGATGATTTGTATACTCGCGAGTTGATCGACCGTTACGATCTTCCGGGCTCGCAAGAGGCGAATATTCGCCGAAGCCGTTTTGCTGATTCTCAATTTGGCGTGTTTAAGAATTGGGGAGATACCTTTTTCAAAGGGGAATGGAACTTCTTTCAAGATTTTATTCAGCCCGATAGCAGCACTCTGCAGCGCACTCCGCAGGTGAGCTTTTGGGGGCGACGCTACTTATCCGGTTTTCCGCTCGAATTCCGCTGGCGCGGAGAGGGCGTCAATTATATCAGACGGGAAGGCGGCGACGGGCTGCGCTTGGATCTTCGGCCGGAAGTTGTCTTGCCATTTCGGCTCGGGTCGCGCTTTTTCGGCTCCCTCGGGGTGGCCCCCCGCGAAACCATCTATCACCTTTATACGCCGGTCAAATCTTCGGATCGAAACCTTTCGCGCGAGCTCGTCGAAATCCGCGGCAATGTCGGCACCGCTCTTAGCCGGGTGTTCAACTTCAACAGCTTGGGCCTAAGCCAAGTCAAACATGTGTTCGAGCCCGAGATCAGCTACCTATTTGTGCCGGGTACCAGCCAGGGCCACATTCCGATCATGGATGATGTGGACCGGGTCAATCGCCGCAATGTATTAACGTTCGCGGTGGCCAATCGTCTGTGGGGAAAAACTCAGAGCGGGCTCGCACCGCCGGTCGATGACAGTTCGGTCGAGCTGCTGAATTCTGGCCTTATCGGCGACGTTCGCCAAATGGCTTCGGTGAGGCTCGCGCTGAGCTACGATATTGACAAAGAACGGAAAGGCGGCGACAGCTTAACCGACCTCGATTTAAACGTGAAATTTGCTCCCTTGCCGTACATCGACTTGAGCTTTGACGGCGGCGTGAATCCCGGCGCATGGCAAATTACCCAAGCCCGGGTCACGTTTAGTATGTCCGATCCTCGTCCCATGCTGCGCAGGACGCTAGATGCGGATTTTAACCAGCCGAACTCGGTAGGCTTCAGTTATCATTATTTACGCCGAGGTCCCAATGGTTTTCTTGCCGACAACGCCAATGTTGTCGGCATTCCCGATTGTAACCCAATTCCTCCCGCTACTGTTCCGTCGTCCGTCCAGGCTTGGTGCGATGGCAAGAGTACCGTCGGCAACGTCGGTGCCCGTATGCTCTATCATTTAACCGATAACCTGCTCGTCAGTGCCAACAGTACCTACGATGTCCGTGATTCCCGCTTTCTCGGCTTTCGGGTCATTACCAAGTTCCTGTCATTTTGCGAATGTTGGACGGCGACGTTGGGCGTCAGGCAGGACGTCAATCCCGCCAAGACGAGCGTTAGCTTCGATTTCAGTCTACTCGGGTTGGGAAATAGCAGGACCTCAATGAAGTAGGTGAGGTCATTTATCGCTCTTCCCGATGGTCAACGTGATTCTGTTTTGCTTCAATCATGCCGAGATAATGGTAGATGCGGCCTTTACTGCGATAGCGATTCCGCTCTTTGCACAACAGGGTGTAAAGAGCGTATTGCGCGAATGCGTGAGCAAGATTGAACAAGATCTCGGCCACGCTACGGTTGCGAATTAAGAATCGACTTCTGCCTTGGCGCAAGTGGCTCTGCTTGAAATATTCGTCGGTTAGCCGGTTGCGGTCCACGTGATGGTACACGACGGCCTTGGAGGCATAACCGATACCGACACCGGAACGGGCCAGCCGATGGGCGAATTCCACGTCTTCGGATGTACCTGACGCCCCCGGTCCGAGGCGTTCGTCGAATCCTCCGACGCGATCGAAGACGTCACGGGAGACAAAAAAATTAGAACCATTCAACGAATGAACTTCCTTCAGCTTCGGGTCGTGTTCGAGCTTAGGAATGGTGCGATAGCGTTGAATCAGCTTCTGAATCTCCGGATCCTCTTTGGCCGGAGATTGCAGCCGAACGATCCCTTGTCCGACCTGGTATTTGCCATT
>DASXSW010000687.1:0-14457 GCA_036505755.1 Binatia bacterium
GTGGGCGACCACCGGCACTCGCACACCATTCCATATGGAAGGCGGCAAGGGCACAAAGCCCAAAGTCGTGAAGTTCCAGCTGCGCCCGGATCCGTTGGCGAAGTAACTGAGACTGGGAGGGCGTTGACGATTAATCCGGGCTTGTTTGCTTCGAAAAAGTGCTCACATCTCGTCGGTAGTGCGCCGGTGGCACTACGGACGAGATAATGGACGTCCCCTTCCTGAAGTTTTTTTCGCGTAGTAATGCGCGCCGAGTCAGTTTGACATGGCGCGTCGTCATTCGATAATTTCGCCTGCGAAGTCAAATCACCCCAATTGTTTCCTAAGTCTCTTTGACGGAGAAAAGCAGATTAGAAAGAAGAATCGGATCGGATCACTATGCTGGTGAATCGTCGCACGTTGCGCATTGAGTGGGGTCAATGCGATCCTGCCGGGATCGTATTCTATCCGCAATACCTTCTTATTTTCGACAGCAGCACCGGATGGCTATTCGAGCGCACGGGCTTGTCGCCCTCGGCGATGAGAAAAAAGTACGGCATCGTCGGCATGCCGATAGTCGAAGTTGGAGCTCGCTTCGTCATTCCGTGCCGCTTCGATGATGAGGTTATCGTGGAGAGCGAGGTCAGTGAATGGGGACGAAGTAGCTTCACGGTGCGACACCGGATATTGAAAAAAGGCGAGCTTGCCCTCGACGGCTTTGAGAAGCGCGTTTGGGCGGCTCCTGATCCCGAGCGACTTGGCGCAATCAAAGCGCAGGCCGTCCCGGCGGAGATCATCGCGAGCCTCTCCGACGCTACGGGCATGACAACTGTAAGTCTTGCTGCCGCCGCCAAACGCGAAAGTGCATCTTAAGAGAATGGCATATATTTTTGAAAGTTTAACTTCGGGGCACGTAGATTATTCTCAGGCCGGTTGAGCGGACAAGTCGACTTGACTTCGGTGACGCCTCTGCCGTATCCAGGCCAAAAGCAATTATTATCTCATAGCATTTCGTGTAAATTTCCAACGTTAATGAAAAGCTCACTGAAAAATACGATGGCTCGCGCGATCATCCTGCGGTCATTCGGCCCGGCAGCCACCGTAATATTATGGGCTCTGCTCTTGTTGTCGGTTGTTTTAGCGGCAGAGGATCCGGGAATTTATCCTGGCAAACTGAGGATCGCCAAGGCCAAGAATCTCTCGCCGGAACAAAGAGAGGTGGAGGCGCGCTTCGCGGTGTATCTGGAAGCACACACAGATGAAGCGATTGCGCGTTACCTCGAGAGATACGGCAAGGAAATCAATACGGACAACGTGCGGGAACTTTCCTCAGATTATGCCCCGGGCGGGATGGACGCTGAAGACTCGGCGACGGTGGCGGCGCGAACTCGATGGGGTGACGCGGTGCATGAGCCGGCTAGCGCGCTAACCAGAGAGATCTTTCGTCGAGCCCTAACAAAAGGATCAGCTCCTGAACGGCGCAAACAGGTGGTTTTTACCGCCGGAGGCGCCGGCGTGGGAAAGACCACGAGCATCCGAAAGCTCGCCGATTTAGCCCATGCCGTGGAGGCAGCGGAAATCGTCTACGATACAATCTTGTCGAGTTTTAGGTCCTCCGTGGAACGGATCACTCAGGCTCTCGATGCCGGCCACATGGTCAGCATCATTTTTGTATATCGCGATCCCATCGACTCTTTCGTTGGAGGAATGCTGCCGCGGGCGAAGACGATAGGCCGGACCTTGCCCCTCGAGATTTTCCTCAATTCCCATATGGGAGCGATCGAGTCTTTCCCAAGAATCGTAGAGAACTACAAGGATGACCATCGGGTTGCCGTCGCAGTCATCGACAACAGCCGTGGCGCGGGTGACGGCACGGTCGCTGACCTTGAATTCGTAAAGAATATGGCTCGCAAGTATTCCCGCGAGGATCTAAAGACAAAGCTGTTGCGGGCCTTGGAGGATGCCTATGAAGAGGGCAAAAAAGGCGGCAAAAACGGCATCTCCGAAAACATCTACAGAGCGATTAAAGGAGATGGCTCTTGAGGATTACACCAAACTTCTTGCCGGGAACATGGTTGAAACGCTCAACGCCCAGACCAAAAGGCGAGGCGCGTCGAGAGATTCTAGACACGCGAAAGGCAAGTGAATCCCATCGCGCGCGTCGGGACTCATTCCTTGCATCACAAAAATCTTTGTACACTGCACCTTCGCAGATCGTGCAAACACATATTTTCGACTTGCTGGATGTGAATCATGCGACCATGTGTCGGTTAAGAATATTTGTGACTCGGGCCAAGTCAGGTTTAAGCGTCCGTTGGAGTTTTATTTCGGGCGTGATCGCTTTGTCTCTTCTAATGCTTGACTCAAGTGTCGGATGGACTCAGCAAACCGGCAGCGCAATTTATTTTGCCAGTGAGGAGATCAGGCTCGCCAAGCTGATCGAGCGAAAGGAGATCTTGAGTTATCGAGTCGTGGTCGCGGACGAGCGGCGCTACCGCGAAACGTTTTTCGATACCTCTGACCTGTTCCTTTATCATCAGCGGATGTTTTACCGCGTCAAGGAAAGCTTTGACGGACACCCGCGCGTTGAATTCTACGGCGGCGTCACGAAAGACCGTTCCTCGCTTGAGGTCGTTCATTCCGTCGCGCTTCCCACCAGCACCCTATTGGCGGTTAGAGAAGGACGACTGGACGATCCAGTCTTGCGAAAGGGCCTGCCCTTGCCCGGCGGGCGCGACTTCAAAAGTATCCAGCTGGTGGCGGAATACGCCCGGCACAGCGTCGTCCTGGAGCGCCTGGGCAAGCCAGAGTTTTTTGTCAGCTTGTTAGCCGGCAGCTTTGTCGGATTGTCGGGGAAGCGGGTCCACACAGGATTCTTGGCTTTGGAGATTCAAGCAGCAGCGGGTCGCGCGACCCCAGCGCAGCTACGGGAGATCGACCGCATCACTAAATTTTTGATTCCGGAGCTGAGGCTCAAATCTGATGCGAAGAGTCTCTACGCCCAAGGGATTGAGAAGGCGGTATTATTGCGCTCGGATGAACGGCGGATCCAACCTGTGCGAATTATCGGAGGCGCAAAGGGCGATGGCATCGATCAGTTTGATGCGCCGGACGCAGTGGCCTTCACTCTCGACGGCAGGTTGATAGCCGGCGACACGGACAACGCGCGCTTCAAGATCTACGGTTTAGAGGACCAATACCAGACGGTGCAGATCGTTGGCCGGGAGGGATCGGGCGCCGGAGAATTTGGCCACAGCTTGGCTGCAACACTCGGGAGCTTCAAGATCTACAACCAGGTGCAAGGAATCGCGGTCGATAATAGTGGTCTCATTTACGTGATTGATCAGGGTAACCAGCGCATCCAAATATTCGATGCCGGGGGCAAAGTGCTAGCGGAGCGAGCGATTCCATTGACCCTCTGCGCGATCGAGGCGCCACGCTGCGCGGAGGGCCTGTGGCGCCCCACCAAGAAGAACGACTACACCAGCGTCCAGGGGCTGGCTGTCGATGCCGAAGGCGGTGTTTTCCTTTCGGACAGGGGCACCAGCCGAGTCTATCGCCTCTTGCCGGACGGCCAGCTGGACGCAGGCTTCAAGCTTCAGGAGTTGGATTCCGCGACGGGTAAGCCGACGCTCAACGATCCGGAGTCAATGGCGGTGTATCAACATAAACTATTCGTGGCGAGCGAGGGCAACGGCGAGATTATGATCTTCGATCGCAGAACCGGAAAATTGACCAGACCAACCGCCGGCTTTGGCCGCGACGTCTTCGGCGGCAAAGTGGAAGGGCTTGCGGTTGTGCGCGATTATTTATTCGCTGTCGATGTTCAGAACACCCGGATCGCGGTTTTTGATCTGGGGAGCGAAATACCGCAATTCTTATTGGCCTTCGTTGGCGACTTCCAGTCGGCGGATGGCATAGCGATGGATCCGACCGGAAAGTATGTCGCGATCGCCGATCAGGGAAACTTCCGCATTGTTTTATATTCGCTGCCCGAGATACTGAAGCATTTGGCCGGTGGAAAATCTTGATGAATGATCAACGTCCTTCGCCGCAAAGCGATCGCGGTAAATTGCTCTTAAGATAATGCCAACAGACTCTGCCATCGCCTTGGAGGAGCCAAGCCCACTTGACCGTTTGTTGCGGCTGTTTGCAGATGTGCGCCCGCGCGAGGGATTGACCGCGATCCTGCTGACCGTCAATTTATTCTTTCTGTTGACCGCCTACCTGATTATCAAGACCGTACGCGAGGCGCTGATTCTTTCTGAAGGCGGCGCTGAGATCAAAAGCTATGCGGCGGCCGGGCAGGCCCTCCTGTTGCTTTTGATCGTGCCGACTTACGGATACCTGGCAAGCAAAGTCAATCGCATCAAATTAATCAACGGAACAATTCTATTCTTTATCTCAAATCTCATCGTTTTCTACCTCTTATCTCAACTGCGGGCACCATTAGGTGTGGTTTTTTTCCTTTGGGTCGGTATCTTCAATCTTTTCGTCATCGCCCAAGTCTGGTCGTTTGCCAACGACATTTACACTGAGGATCAGGGTCAACGTCTCTTTGCCATCGTTGCTTTCGGCGGATCGCTCGGCGCCATCGTGGGTCCAAAAGTGGCGAGCGCGCTGTTTGAACCGTTCGGTCCGTACCTACTGATGTTGGTAACAGCAACTCTTCTAGGCTTTTGCATGTTATTTCCCAATATTGTCGATCGAATGGAAAATGCGGCCGGCCGATCTGTGAGGAAAGCCAACGACACCGCGAAGCCGCTGGCCAAAGGAGGAGCCTTTAAGCTCGTGATCCGCAAGCGCTACCTTTTGCTGATCGCTTTCCTGATGATCATTTTAAACGTCGTCAATTCGACCGGAGAATTCATCCTGGGAAAGACGCTCACCCAGGAAGCCCAGCGCCTCGCCAATATGGCGCCAGCGGCGACGGATACCGAGGTGCCCTCCACGCCGGAGCAGAAAAACAAAAGAGTCCAAGATCTTATTGCGCGGTTTTACGCTGATTTTTTTTTCACGGTCAACTTGCTCGGAGCGTTAGCGCAATTGTTTCTTGTATCCCGAATCATGAAATTCTTTGGCGTGCCGGCGTCGCTGTTCTTCTTGCCCATCATCGCTTTGACCGGCTATTCAATTGTATCGTTAATTCCCACGCTAGCATTCATTCAATTGGCCAAGATCCTGGAGAACAGCACCGACTACTCGCTGCAGCACACTGCGCGTCAGGCGCTATTCTTGCCGACCACCCGAGAGGAGAAATATAAGGCGAAGGCGGCCATCGATACGTTCTTTGTTCGCATCGGCGATGTGCTGTCGACGGCTTTGGTTTTTCTCAGCGTCCAGCTTTCCCTCTCCGTGCAGGCTCTGAGCCTTATCAACGTGTTCCTTATCGCGGCATGGTTGCTGCTCGTCGTTGGAATCGGCCGCAGTTACCGCGGCCTGACCGCGCAGAAAAGCCTCTCATAGACCGATATCCGATAGAAAAACCTCCCCGCGGCGTGATGGGCCGGCTTTTTGTATTGTGCCGATCTCAAGTCTCTGTTAAGTCGGTAAGCTATCCAGCGAATCGAAGGAGGATTGCTATGGCGTTAAACTCGAAAGCATTTGAATTGCAAGAACACGAAAAAGTCGAGTATGACTGGGGCACGCTCTGGCCGAAATATCACAAGGAAAAGATGAACTGGGCCACGGGGTTTAGAACCAAAGGCGACGTCGATATTCTTTTCCTGTCCGGATCGACGGGAAGAGATCCATTCGAAGATGGCCCTTGCAGAACTCCCGACCAAGAACGGGCGGGGAAAGGCAAAGTAGTGGGCGGCATCAAGGAACAGACCCGTCAGACATTCGAAGATATCAAGGCCAGCCTCGAACAGATGGGCGCTACGTTGAAAAACATCGTGATGTTCCGTTACTTTCTCAAGCGAAGAGAGGACGTCTTCGACATGCGTGACGAGATGTACAAGTTCTTCGAGGAGCACGAGCCTGATTTGCGGGCGCATCCGCGACCGGCCACATTGATCAGAGGAGTGGGCATAGACTTGCCGGACATGCTCGTCGAAATCGAAGCTTGGGCCGTGGTGCCGAGGAAAAAATAGGATTGCATACCTTGCTTAAAGGAGGGTTCCTGAAATGGTGGCGTGGCGCGCCCGTATCGGTTTGATCAAGCCGACCCATCGCGGCAAGTCGTTTGCCTATTGGTACAAGCACGCGCCGGAAGGCGTCGAAATCGTGCCGACGTTTATCGGCTTTCGGAGCGAGAGGCGGGAAAGTTTTCTCGAAGGTTTCAAGAAGGCGGAAGCGCTGGCAGTGCAGTTGAAGGAAGTCGGTTGTGACATTATATCGGTCAGCGGCACGCCGCCATTTTTGCTCAAAGGGCTGGATTTTGAACGGCAGTGGGCAGCGGATCTGTCGGAGAAAATCGGTCTGCCGGTGGTGACGCCGATGGCACCGCATGCGATCGCTTTGCAGGCACTCGGCGTGCGGAAAGTGGCGGTGGCGACTTATTACGGCAACGAACTCAATCGGGCGATCGTCGATTATTTTTCGCGCTTCGGCCTTGAGTCAGAGTTGATGCCGAGTTTGAGCATGACCGGCGAGAGCTCCGGGCTTTATACGACTTCGCTTCTGGCTTTGGATGAAGTGTCTTATAGAGACGTCTACCGCCATTGCAAGCAGGCGTTGGCGAAAATGCCGACGGTTGACGCGGTGTACATCAACGGCGGCGGTTGGGACGCCGCTCCAGCCATCGAATACCTTGAACGCGATCTGAAGATCAAAGTCGTCTGGGCATTGGCTGCTGAAATGTGGCTCACCTATCATATTCTGAAGATCGAAAATCCGGTGCCGGGCGGAGGAGTGTTGCTCAGCGGCAACTACGTGCCCGGCGCAGGGCGTTATCCTTTGATACCTTCGGTATGAACGGGTGAAGACCAATTGCCGCATTGCAATGAGTGATCAAAAGAAGTAATCACGCAGTGATGAATGATATTCGAAAGACGAACCGGAGGAGATCATCGCGAGCTCTCCCATTCTATGGGCATGACGACCATAAAATTCGATTCCCCTGTCAATGTGAGCGCGCGACCTGAAAAACGATGCTATATGGAATTTACCTCTCGCTAATACCCAACTCTTTTTGTGCCTCTCTCAGAATCGAGAGATCCGCCACTTCGCTCACTGAAACTTCCCGGTCGACCTTACCGATTCGTTTGGCTTCCTCGATAGCCAGGCGGAGACCTTTTTCGGGGAAGCTGCCGTCGTCGTTGAACGCCTTCGAGACGCTTTCGTAAGTCGCTGCGGCCAGCTCTTTATCAATTTTCAGAAATTCCATCATCACCTGAATGGTGCCGTCGCGATTTTGATGAATATAGCGATTCGCCTTGATACCGGCTTTGATCACACGCTTTAGGTCATCGCGCGATTCTTTGATTTTCTTTACGCTCGCAACCAGACCGCTGGCGGGAAAACTGAAAAGTTCGTTGGCGCGCACCAGGACCACGAAACCTAATTTTTTGCCGAGAAAATCCAACGGCGCGGAGCCCAAAGTGGCGGCAGTCAAACCTTGCTTCATGGCGGCGAAGCGCGAGTCGACGGTACCGGTGGCGAGAAATTTTATATCCTTGTCCGGGTCGAGACCGAAATGTTTGGCGATCAATCTTGAGATGGATTCCAGGGTGCCGCCGAAGGTGTTAAGCCCAATGGCCTTGCCCTTAAGATCCTGGACCGATTTGATGTCGGGCCGAGCGATGATGGCGATGGGCGTAGCCGGCATAAAGCAGGCGACGAGCCTGACTGGAAGCCCGCGGATCGCTGCGCCGATGCCATTTCCAATCACTGCGTCATAGTCGATTTCTCCGCTCACCAAGGCCGCCGAGGAAATCGCAGGCCTTATGCGAATGAACTCTGCTTGCAGTCCTTCCTCTTTGAAGAAGCCCCGCTTTTCTCCCAACGGCAGAGGAACGAATTGCGCCGCGAGATCCGGAAAGCCGATCCTGAGTTTATCCGCTGCCTGGACCGGCGCACAGCAAAGAAGGATGCCGAGGCTGATCATCCAAACCGTCTTCATTAGAGTCCTCCCGCCGCCTCAGATTTCTTTGACACGGTAGTATATTTTTCTTGCCAGAGTGTACGCCCGTGAGTCGAGAGGCATTAAACGCCGGATGATACCGACGGAACGGTTCTCAAATTGTTTGTAAAAGTAATCGATGGGTGAGCGCTTTCGATATTCGGCAAAATACGCATCAAGCTCTTGATAATTTTTCGCCCTGCCGTTGTCTCCGTACTTCGCCACGAAGGGTGTAAAATCCGGATAGAGCGGCCGTTTTCCATGACCTCCATGCAACATGGTTTTCATAAAATTACCAATCAACATGTCGTCGAATATCTCCTGTTCAATCGCCAGCATGAGCGAATGGCGCGTCGCTTCAAAGGTGATACCTCGATCTCGCACCCGGGCATTCATGTCGATTATGTGAGTCTTGCCGCCAACTGTTATACGAACAAAACGAAATTGATTCTTGACATGGTCGAAGCTCTGAAAATACGCTGTTATTTTTGCTTTATCATCCGTGCTGAGCGGCTCGGACCAGTCATCGCCGAATTGCGCAGGCGCAAACACCTGTGGCGACGTTTTGGGCGGGTCGATGGACTCAAGGGATTCCTTCGAACAGTCATATCTTATAAACGCGGGGAGCAACTCACAATGAGTCGAATCAAATCCGTTACGATAGTCTTCAAGTGTCGTGGTGTATTCATTAGGCCAAATACTGTCGGCGCGTTGGTACCGATGCATCGAGCTAAAAGGCACGAAATATTTCGCTCCATATTGTGCGGTTAAGTGTGAGATCTGTCTGCCCACCGGCTCTTTCTTAGCTGCTCGTGGCGGTACGAACCGGCCGTCCTCGTCGAAGAAGTGAATCATCTCTGCATCGCCGTAGCCGGTCAGCTTGAGCAAAAATGACACATCGTAACCGCGGACAATCTTGCGAACAAAGCGCCTCCAGCCGCAGTCGCTGGCGTCATTCAAGTTGACGATCAGGGTGCCGTTTAGATCAACGAGAAGAATACCGTCTTGGTTGTAATCAGCGACACACAAAATGCGGATTCGGTCGGAAAGGCTGATCCATTCGCGGCTTTTTAAAATAGCAACGTCAAAGCCTTGGTTCTTGAGACTATCGAAGATACGGTTTCCGACATGATCGGGAAGCAAGAATTTCTTTTCCTTAAGTAACGCGATGGAATCGTCACTCAAGTGGTCGGGGTGGCCATGGGAAATCCAGACAAATTTGCAGCGCTTGATGCTTTCCAGCTGCTCGGCCGGTATCTCGTGAGAGCGTGTCCAGCTGCCAAAGTAGGCAGACCCTGTGATCCACGGATCGGTAACCAGCATCGGCACTTTGTCGTGGCAGATGAGTGTCGCATTGCCGATGGTTTCAAACCCAATATCCATGGCTCGTCAAAGCCTCGTGGCCGGCGGTCAGACGTTTGTTAGCAATTGTCCGCGTTTCGCCAGGCTAACCCGTAGGATTTCAGATATATCGCACCGGCGCAATAATGCCTTATCGCCTTTGAGTCCCTGGTCCAGGGTCGAACCCGATGACCACGCGAGTCTCAGGCGATCGGTGATAGTGGATGGGAGTCAACCTGATTTCAGCCCTGTGGGGGGTTTTCTGAGGCAATATTTTTTTTCCATCGTCCGGGACTTGTGGTTGAGCGTCCACTTTTGACATGCCTCGAAATCTTCTTATTCAGTTCAGCGACTAAGCCTGACCCATGAGGCGAAGATTTGGTGATCCCGTGGCGCGCACAAGTTTGCGGCAGCACTTTAGCCCTGGCTATTGTTCGATTATGGCCAGATATTTGCGTACCGTTCCCCTTACGTGGAGCCGTCCTCGGCCGCTCGCACCGGGCGGACGCCGAACGGCTCCGAGCGATTGCCGAAAAGGATCAACGGATCGGTGCCAACGCTTACAAGCTGGTAATATTCTTTTGCTGGTAAAAAGACGATGTCGTTTTTCTCAATGATCCGCTCGTCGCCCTTGATTCCCTTTACCGAGCACTTACCGTCGATGACCAAGAAAGTCTCCGCGGACTGATGATAGTGCATTGGCGTGCCATCACCCGGCTCGAAGTAGAGCATCCATGAGCGAAAATTGTCGGTTCCGAAGAGATGAACGTTTCTAACCTTGTCCTTGCTCGCCTCATCGATCTTTTGCTTCAAGCTGACGAACTCCATGGTATTTCTCCCTTCGCGGAAATCTATTCGTCTACACTATTGCAGCTCGGCCGGGGTTGTCAATTCTGGATCATCGACAATTCCATGCAGGCTTGCTTTAAATCAATCAGCGCTTCTAGCTTTGCCCGAGAGAAGTTAGGGCAATAGCTTCGCGCATCCCAAATATGTCAGAGACCAACGTTCCGATTGACGAGCGCGGGAGCATTTTCCAACTTCCGCTGCTTGGTTGGTGCCGCCGTCATCAAGAAAAGCTCTGGTGGTTGCATAGCCTTTACGCGCTGATACTGGGCGTCGGCGTCATGTGGTTGGGAAATCGGAATTTTGCCTATGTCCGCGTCGCTGTGTTCCACATTAGCTTCATTTGGTTATCCAGTCTGCTGCTTCCTAAGCTTCTCAACCATCTCCATCTGTCAACGCGATGGGCGTCTCGGCTTCGACTCCTGGTCAATTTTTTCAACAAGAATTTTTATCAGCAAATGCTGTTCTTTGTCTTGCCGATTTATTATGCCAGCACGACGCCTAGTTCGCTCAATGTCGTGTTTGTAATACTGGTAGGACTGTCTGCTCTATTATCTACTCTCGATTTGATTTACGACCGGCACCTGTCCGTGAGGCGTGGCTTGACAGCGGCTTTCTTCGCGTTCAATCTTTTCGCTTTGATCAACGTCATGCTGCCGATCCTTTGGAGCGTCAGTAACACTCAGACGACGCGGATTAGCGGCGTATTGGCATTTGCTGGTTTTTTGACTCTGGGTTATCCGGCTGCGGAGGCAGCAAGCCGCCGGTTGGCGCGCGTCCTTGGAATCGGCCTTTTGATCCTAGTCCAGGTTGAACTGGGGCGTCCTGTCATACCGCCGGCGCCTTTGCGTTTGGCGGGCGCGGAATTTGGAACCGACTTTGAACGAGAGTCATTGCAGATGATATCTCCGCTGCGCGAATTACCCAAAGTCGGACCCGTGTTGCTCTACAGCCTCACCGCGATCAAGGCCCCTCTGGGACTCAGGGAAAAGCTACAACACCGCTGGTATGAGAACGGAAAATTGGTTTGTGCTTCGCCTTTTTACAACGTCGTGGGAGGACGGGAAGAAGGTTTTCGACTGTGGACGAGTTGCACGTTCACCACCATCCCGCCACACGCCGAGCTGCGACTCGATCTGGAAACTGAGGGCGGACAACTGGTGGGGAGGAGCAAATTGAAAGCGGCAAGTTAGACCTCATGTGAGTTGTCCTTACGATCTCGCGACGACAGTCCCACCGGCGGAGAATTTCGTGGATCTGCAATATCTCATGGCCGCCGGCGTTCGATAGTTGTCGAACGACACTCGCTCAGCATTGTCGGAGCGACCGGCAAAACGGCCAAATGTAGTGTCCAAATTTGTGATGATCGAGCGGCTTTACGGCCGCTTTCGATGGATCGACAATTCATCGCGGAGAGAAGTAAGTCGCTAAAGCACTGATCCTCTAAACGCCTGTTTAGGGCGCGGTTTTGTTTCGTATTTGGGCAACAAGTTACCAAACCAGCCCGAAAATACATTCACGATGGGCGAGGGCTTCATCGCGCCACCTTGCCGAGCGCCGAAACATTTTCGCGGTCAACGCGTAATTTTTTCCTCGACAATCGCTCGGCTTCGGCCCGGAGAGCGGCGAAAACCAACGATTCAGACTTCTTAGAATGATGGCATAGCGGTTGCTCTACTTGGCTAGTGATTAGACCTGTTCATCCTAAGGAGGTTCGTTCGTATGAAGATTGTCAAAACCACCATTTTAGCGGGGTTTCTTGCTGGGACTCTGTTGGCACCATCAGCCCCCGCGATGGCGAAAAATGACCATGATTTTCACATTCCCCCGGGTCATATGCCGCCGCCCGGTAGCTGTCGTATTTGGTTTCCAGGCAGACCGCCGGGGCATCAGCCGGCGCCGGGATCTTGCCGAGTTTTGAGTCGGCAGGTTCCACGGGGCGCCTATCTGATCGCCAATGACCGACGATGGAGCTACGGTGAGCTGAACGATCGCCGCTTTCGACATGACATCTGGGACAGTCCGCGATATTCCAGCCGAAGTGAAATTCGCGGGGACATTCGGGAGGTTCGCGAGGCGCGCAAGGACGTTCGGGAAGACCGCGAGCAGTTGCAAAAAAATCGTGACGAGCTAAACAAAGATCGAGCGGAGCTACGCAAGGACATTCGTAGCGGAGCAAGCAAGAAAGAAATTGTTCAGGACCGTCGAGAGATCCGCGCCGACGTACAGAAAATACAGCAAAACAAAAAAGACCTGCAACAGAGTCAGGACAGACTGCAATCATCTCGGCAAGAACTCAGAGAAGACTTGCGTCGCCGATAACTCGTAAATCTTGGGGCGGCCTGATCCATCTCATTGCAAAGGGTCAGGCCGCCTCCATATTCTTTCCCTCCCGCCTTCACTTTCGCGCCGCACAAATCTAGCCTTCGCGTTGGTCAGAGTGACTCACTCCCAACTCTTAGGTCGGGACTGAGTCAGTTTGCATTGACACCACGCTTGTCCATTCGGTAGTCTCCAACGGCTGGGGCCGGCTATTCGCGCTCGCGAATACGGATATGCGAAAGGAGCGGCAGATGAGGACAACGAGACTGGCGTGCTGGAGTATTATCGCGGTCGGTGTTGGCGTGCTACTGATGGCTTCACCGGTGCGAGTGGGCAGCCAACAAAGCCGTGGCGCGGTACAGATCGACAACGACGATATCGGCGGAGTGGTCACGAGCGCCAATGGACCCGAAGCCGGTGCCTGGGTGATCGCGGAGACGAACGATTTGCCCACCAAGTACGCCAAGATCGTCGTCACCGACGATCAAGGGCGTTACGTCATTCCTGACTTGCCCAAAGCCAGTTACAACGTTTGGGTGCGCGGCTACGGCTTGGTTGATTCAGCAAAAGTTCGAGCCAACCCCGGCAAGATTCTAAATCTCCAGGCAGTCGTTGCAGCGAACGAGGCCGCGGCCGCGGAGTACTATCCGGCCATTTACTGGTACTCGATGCTAAAGATTCCGGAAAAGAGCGAATTTCCGCTGGGCAAGGCCACCAGTCAGGGCCATTGGTTGGCGGGTATCAAAACCCACGGCTGTATATCGTGTCACCAACTGGGCAACAAGGCGACGCGGGTAATTCCTAAAGAGATGGGCGAGTTCAAATCCTCCTTGGACGCGTGGCAGCGGCGCGTCCTATCCGGGCAAGCAAGTGAAGTCATGATGCGCAATCTCAATGATGTAGAGCCCAGTCGAGCTTTGGCCCTGTTCGCCGATTGGACCGACCGCATCGCCGCCGGAGCATTGCCGAAGTCGAAGCCTTCCCGGCCGCAAGGAGTCGAGCGGAACGTTGTCATCACCCTGTGGGACTGGGCGACACCCAAGGCTTACCTGCACGACGAGATCGCCAGCGACAAACGCAATCCCACGATCAATGCTAATGGATTGCTCTACGGTTCTCCCGAGGACAGCACGGATCTTATCCCGATCCTCGACCCGGTTCGCCACAAAGCCACTGAGGTAAAAGCGCCGGTGCGCGATGCGAATACGCCCGACACGATGTTCATCTCGACGTCGAACACACTGATGCTCGCGCCGTCGCCCTATTGGGGAACGGAACGGGTGTGGCAGAGTCAGGCATCTGTTCATAACCCGATGTTTGATGAGAAGGGTCGAGTCTGGCTGACGTCGAGAATTCGTCCGCCGCAAAATCCGACCTTTTGCAAAAAAGGATCGGACCATCCCTCAGCGAAGCTCTTTCCAATCGAAAGAGCCGGCCGCCATCTCGCCGTATACGATCCCAAAACTAAAAAGTTCACGCTCATCGACACCTGCTTCAGCACGCACCATTTGATTTTTGCCGAAGATGCCAATAACACGCTCTGGCTAAGCAGCGGCGGCGCTGCGAGCGGCGTACTCGGCTGGTTGAATACGAAAACGTTCGATGAAACCGGCGATGAGCAGAAGTCGCAAGGTTGGACGGCGTTCATTCTCGACACCAACGGCAACGGCAAGCGCGACGACTACGTGGAGCCCGACCAGCCGGTCGATCCGACGAAAGATAAACGGATCGTGGCGGGTTATTATGGCATCGGCTTTAACCCAATGGATGGTTCGATCTGGGGCTCGGTGCTGAGCTTTCCCGGCGCTGTGGTTCGCGTGAGTCCCGGCGACAACCCGCCGGCGACCGCTTTGGCGGAAATCTACGAGGTGCCGTGGAACGAGCCCAAGGCGGTTGTGAACGGC
>DASXSW010000688.1:0-2875 GCA_036505755.1 Binatia bacterium
TAATCCTAACTTCATGCCGTGAGTCCTTTCCCGATCGTATTTGCAATCTTTTATTGGATCATCCCCGCGATTTCGCCATGTCGATCGTGCGGCGCGCGCGCTCGACGATCGGCCGATCGATCAGCTGGCCGCCGAAGGCGATGGAGCCGTCGCCGCGGGCGTTCGCTTCTTCGAAAGCTTGTAAAACTTTTTGGCAGTAATCGATCTCTTCAGCGGTGGGACTAAAGGTCCTATTGATCGCATCGACCTGCGCTGGATGAATGCAGGACATCCCGGAAAAACCGAGCTGGCGCGACTGTCTGGCAAATCCCGAGAGCCCTTGAGTGTCGTTCAGATCGACCCAGACCCCGTCTACGGCTTGCACGTGAGACGATGCCGCAGCGATGACTATGGACGAGCGGGCGTAGATAAGATCGCGCGCTTCGCCCTCGCGCACGGTCGGCAAGCCGATCTCGCGGCCAAAATCTTCGGCGCCGAATAGTAATCCGGCGACGCGCGGTGAGCTCGCGGCGATCGCGGGCGCGTTGAGCAGCCCCCTCGGGCTTTCGATGGCGATCAAGAGCTTTACGCTGCCTTTCTTCAAGTTATTTTTCGGTTCTTGGTCGTTCAGAATCGCGTCGATCTTCCGCACTTCGTCCGGCGTGTCGACCTTGGGACATACGAGACCTTCGAGCCCCGGCCGGATGACGGCTTCTAGATCGGCGTCCATACGTGCATGGCCGATCGCATTGATGCGGACGTAGCGCGCGGGAGAGCCAGGCGTTTTTTCACGGCCCAATGATTCGGCGATATTTTTACGCGCGGCGTCTTTCTCATTCGGGGCCACCCCGTCTTCGATATCCAACATGATCGCGTCGGCGTCGAGCCCGAAAGCTTTGTCGATCATTCTCTGCCGGTGCCCCGGCACGAACATCCACGAGCGTATTAAATCCATCGCGGAAATCTCCTCCGCCGTTTCCTTACCTGATGGACGGGGAAATGTCTAACATGTTCGAGACAGGCCAGCTCTGCATTGGTTGGATCGGGGTATTGGCAAAGTCGGAGAAGGATCTCTCACGTCGTTCGAGATGACAGATAAACAATGGAACATTCGAAAGTGTCATTTCGAGCGTAGCGAGAAATCTTTCCCCGATTTGGTTGCGCCTGCGTGGTTTTATCGAATAAGTGGACGGATATGAAACGCAGCACGTTAAGACTCCTGGTGCCGATCGTCGCCGTGACGATACAAAGTAATTCGGCATCGACGGTGATTCCGCCCTACCTTGATCACATGCGCATCCCCGTGGCGCTCATCGGCGCGCTCGTTTCTTTGGGACCTGTTTTCGCGCTCATTTCGCGGCTGCCGGTGGGGATGGCGTACAGTCAGGGGCGTGCCCGCGTGCTCTTGTCGAGCGCAATTCTCGCCATGGGAGTCACCAATTATCTTTTCAGTTTTGCCACAGACAGCTTGACGTTTGCCTTCGTGCAAGCACTGAACGGCTTCGCTTACGGCGCAGTGACGACACTTTACATGGCGTTTTACGTTGACTCGTTAGCAGCGGATGAAAATCGCAATCACGCGATGGGCTACTACGTTGGCACCTTGGCGCTCGGCTATTCGACGGGAAATTTTTGCGGCGGGCTGATCGCCGACCATTGGGGCTATGCTTGGACATTCCAGTTGGGAGCATTGTTGTCACTGGTGTCGGTCGGCTTACTTTGGTCCCTACACGGCCCGATCGACGGCGGCGAAAGCAAAGTGAGAGGGAAAGGCGGCGATAAATTAACGTCGAAGGAATTATTTCGGGCGCTGCTCGAACCTGAGCTTGCCACAGTCGTCCTTGTCGCGCTTTTTCTCAATCTGCTGCATCAGATGGGCGGCGTGTTTATTTCCCTCTATGCGCTCGCCGTGGGCATGAACCTGACCCAGATCGGCATCATTCGCGCCGCCTATGCCGGTTGCAACGCGGTTACTCGTCCGATCAGCGGCCATGTGGTCGATAAAGTCGGCCATCGCGGCCTGTCTTACCTCGGCTTGCCGCTGCAGTCGTTGATCCTCATGCTCGTGCCACTGTTCAGCGGTTTCGGCACGATTCTCTTTGTGTACGTCGCGTCCGGCTTGTTGCGGGCAATCGTGGTTGTCGCCAATGCGGTTGGACTGGTGCAAGACGTTCCCGAAAGCCGGGCGCGGCGCGGCCTCACGTCGGGGGTGTACAATGCAGCTGGTGATCTCGGCAATATTTTGGGTCCGTCCGTTGGTGGCTTCATCGCCCAAGCCACGGGAATTGCCAGTGTCTTTGTCGTGGGATCCTTGGGGTCGACGGCGTTGTTCCTGATCGGCGTGTTGTTGCTGCGCCGGTTAAACCGGCCTGCCGAATCTTCCGGTTTGCCGTTTGGAGGATGACTACGGACGCCAACCGCTTTGAGTTAGGTCGCGGTCCGCGGCGCGAGCCAAGCTGAAGTCGTATCCCCGCGGAATCGCCATCGGTTCGGCAGCGCCGTCACCTGACGAATCCCGTCAGATCGTTTCTTTGGGTTTCCTCATCTACGTTTTCCATCGGTTGTAAAGGTAGAGATCAAGTCGTCGTAGACGCGCCCGGCTAGATCGCGCTCGACCTAGCGTGCCGGCGCTCAGGGTGGCAACAATTACTTTCGAAGAGGGTGGCTTATCTGAGTTTCAGTAGGATTTCGGCATCCCCAAAACGTGCTGCCCTAAATATGCCAGTACCAGGTTGTTGCTGATAGGCGCGACGGTCAATAGGCGGGTCTCTCTGAACTTGCGTTCGACGTCGTACTCCGCGGCAAAACCGTAGCCGCCGTGCGTCGTCAGGCAGGCATTAGCTGCTTCCCACGCCGCTTCCGAGGCAAGGTATTTGGCGAGATTCGCTTCGGCGCC